>CAYTAO010000076.1:3767-5900 GCA_964435915.1 uncultured Dehalococcoidales bacterium | reverse complement strand
AACACGAGACTGGCGTTGTGACCACCGAAGCCGAATACGTTCGACATTGCTACGTCGACTTTCTGCATTACCGCCTTGTTCGGTGTGTAGTTCAGATCGCAATCAGGGTCAGGGTCTTCCAGATTTATCGTGGGGGGAATAGCTCCCTCGGACACCGCGAGCACCGAGAAGGCAGCTTCTATGCCTCCAGCAGCCCCCAGCAGGTGTCCTGTCATGGATTTTGTAGAACTAATCGCAAGATTGTAGGCATGGTCACCAAACATCCTCTTAATGGCGATCGTCTCAAACTTGTCGTTCATCGGAGTCGAAGTGCCGTGAGCGTTGATATAGACGACGTCTTCCGGCTGTAAGTCAGCATCGCCTAATGCCCATTTCATGGCTCTAGCTGCGCCTTCGCCCTCTGGGTGCGGCTGAGTAACGTGATGAGAATCGCTTGAAGCTCCGTAGCCAGCAAGTTCAGCGAGGATATTGGCGCCGCGTTTTTCTGCATGTTCAATTGATTCAAGGACTAGAACCCCAGCTCCTTCTCCCAATACGAACCCATCGCGACCCGAATCGAACGGACGTGAAGCTCCCTGAGGATTGTCGTTTCGAGTTGAGAGCGCCATGCAGGAGTTAAATCCGGCCACACTAATCTCGCACACGGCTGCCTCTGTTCCGCCGGCAATGACGACATCGGCACGGCCTCGTCGAATCATCTCGAGAGCTTCACCGATAGAGTCGGCTCCAGTTGCACACGCCGATACTGTTGAGAAGTTTGGTCCTTTGGCGCCGATCATCATCGACACCTGCCCGGATGCCATATCACCTAGCATCATCGGTACCAGGAATGGGCTGACGCGTTTTGGACCTTTATTCAGCATGACATTGTGTTGTTCGGTGATGGTGATGATGCCACCCACTCCGCTTCCGATCAGCACCCCAACCCGATCTTGATCTTCGGTCGCCATGTCAATTCCAGCGTCTTCGAGTGCCTCAAGCGACGCTACCGCGGCGAACTGTGAGAAACGATCGAGCCGTTTGGCTTCTCTGCGACCCAGTAAAGCTGCTCCGTCGAATCCGTCGACCTCTGCTGCTATACGACTCGTAAAACCTTCAGCATCAAATAAGGAAATGTAGTCAATTCCAGATCTGCCAGCCAGTAGGCTGTTCCACGTGGATTTGCGATCTGAACCAACTGGTGTAACAAGTCCGATCCCAGTTACAACGACGCGATCTGTCATTAGGTGACCTCAAGGCGCATTTTTGGAGGATATCCTTGTTGGGCTGCGCCACTTCGACTCCTCGCGTGACGTAGACGTAGGAATCCGCTTCATAAAATTCAACTGGCTGAGTATATCAATGAAGATAGTTATCTACGTTTGTGAACAACTGTTCAGGGAAACATTTTGAAAAGCTGACGATCGGGCACACCTGCTGTAATTCAGCTTTATATTTGGTGTGACAAGCATTTGGCACTATTTCACTTCAACTCGCCCAAGATCTCCTCAATATCTAGATGAAAGTACGGATCGAAACCCACGGTTGCAAACTCAACACTGCCGACAGTCAACGATTGGCGAACGAATTTGCGCGCTCGGGATATCAGATCACCAAGGGAGACGAGATACCAGATGTTTTCGTTCTGAACTCCTGCACGGTAACCCACGTCGCCGATAAAAAAGCGAGACAGGCCTTGAGAAGGGCCAGGAAAAACTTTCCAGAGGCCATCGTGGTCGCGGCCGGCTGCTACGCCGAAAGTGGGACTGCTGAACTGGATGAACTATCGGCTACCGATCTGGTGATTCCTAACACGCGAAAATCAGAGATCGTCTCGATTGTCAGTTCACGAACCGGTCTTGAGTGGCAGGATTCCACTGGGGGTGTCACCGCAACTGAACAGTTTCTTGGCCGCACCAGAGGTGCCGTAAAGATTCAAGAGGGCTGTGACCAAGTTTGCTCTTACTGCATCGTTCCGAAAGTGCGAGGGCGAGAACGGAGTATTCCTAAAAGAGAGATTATCAACCAGATCCAGAAAATGTCTGCTGTCAGTTGTCAGGAAGTGATCCTGACAGGAACTCAGCTTGGGTCGTACGGTTTTGATCTTGAAGCTACTGGACTGGTCGACATGATTCGTTCTGATCTCGAGGAAAC
>CAYTAO010000076.1:0-3757 GCA_964435915.1 uncultured Dehalococcoidales bacterium | reverse complement strand
GAAACAGATATCCGGCGACTGCGGATTTCCTCACTACAACCGGCTGAGTTTTCAGATGAACTGCTTGATCTGTGGAACGGCATTGGGAAAGATCGTCTGTGCCCGCATTTTCATATCCCGTTGCAGAGTGGTAGTGACCGTATTCTCGAACGTATGCGACGACGATACACCGGTGATGGGTATCTGGAGGCCGTAGCTGGAGCAAAGGCGGCTGTCGATGGATGTTCAGTGACTACCGATGTGATCTCCGGGTTCCCAGGTGAAACCGAAGAAGATCACAACCAAACTCTCGCTGTTCTTGAATCAGCAGAACTCGCGGATTCACACATATTCCCGTACTCAATTCGACCCGGAACGAGCGCTGCACATTTCGATGATCAGATCGACGTGAGAGTTCGAACTCGGCGAGCGGAGGAGCTTCGAACAATAGCCGATGTGATGGCCAAGAGGCATCGCTCTTCGTTTGTCGGCTCGATCAGATCTGTTCTCTGGGAAGGTGCTCGCGGCGCGAGCGGACTGTCCGACAACTATCTGCGAGTCAGGTTAGAACCTGGGGAGATCACTACGGTTCCGAATGGGAATATCCGAGGTGTGGTTGAGGACATTCGGTTCAATCGACTCGAAGGGCTTCAGCTTATCGGATCTCCTGTAGATTTGCCCTAGGATTCCGGGTATCACGAATCTAAATATTGCTTAACTGAAAGAGCCGCCCTTGGGCGTTGGGCGACTCTTTCCAGAAAAGCTTTATGACCGGATCGGTCAGGCAGGCACTTTAGAAGTCGACTGCTCGCAGTTCGACGTTGCCGTGACGGCGCTCGAGGTATCCAGCTGTCTCGTGGTAACCATGAGCAAATACCATTAACCAGCCTTCCTTCTCACATCGGTCGAGAAGTTCCTTTTTCATCGCAAGTGACTGATCGGGGTAACGATCAAACGCTGTGATGTAGGGGAGAGGAAGGTGATTGGGAGTCGGAATCAGGTTAGCGAGATAGATAATTCGTTCGCTACCAGTGTTCACAAGAACGACCTGGTGACCCTCTGAGTAGCCGTCAGTAACGAGCGTGTGAACTCCGGGAACGACTTCAGTGTCGCCGTCCAGAAGTACGATCATCCCTTTGTCATCGAGTGTCTTGAGATGTTCAACACCAGTTCCATATACAGGAACAGATCTTTCGTTTGGTGCGAATGCTTCCTCCCATGCAGCGCGTTGTACCAAGTACTTGGCTTTAGGGAAAGTCGGAATAACGGTGCCTTCACGGTCGAGGCGGGTGGCGCCGCCACTATGTGAGAAGGCCAGATGTGTGAGAATTACAAAATCGACGTCACGGGCGCTTACGCCTTGATGGCGGAGGTTGCGGAGGAGCTTTGACGAAGAGTGGCCGTACACCTCTCGCGTGATCTCTGGCTCTTTGTTCCCGATACCGGCATCTACGAGGATGTTGGCATCGGGGGTTTTGATCAGGAGCGAGTTAAGGCCGAGGCGCACTCGGTTCTTGCGATCGGGCTTCGCATTTTGCTCCCAGAGAATTTTTGGAACCGAACCGAACATCGGACCACCGTCCAATAAGAACGTTCCATCGCTCACAAGCCTTACGGCAACACTACTGTTTGTAGTAGTCATTCTTACGCCTCCAAGACCACACCTAGTCTTTTTCAAATCTATGCACGAGCGGACACTCGTTGCTTTTTGGCGCCGTTGACCCGGATTCCCGGATCACGGCTATGTTTTTTGGATTATCGAAATCCCTGCAGCTGCGAGAGCGGTGTAAGCCATCGAACTGTTCGACACACGGAACCGTATTAGTTATTTGATTGCGCATACAAGGTACGTTCGTACTCATTTATTGATATTTATATAATTATTGTTTCGAACAAGTTCAAAACTAGCCATAAAACATGAGTTCAATTGAGTTGCAGCCTTTGCGCGTAAATACGCGCGGATCAGATGTGGCTGTGCCGCTGTGTACACCAGTCAAATACAATCACCGAGCAGTTCGGGTGTAGCTTGTGTATGAACGTGGAGCACAGGTTTGTGCGATTAATAGCGTGTGATCGTTTTTGAGACCACGTACTTGTTTGATCAGACGAAGCCGATCGGTTTTACGGAACGGTAGATTCAGGAGTTAGATCTGTTGGAAATAACAGTCGTACAGAGCGATGTCACTGAGATAGAAGTTGATGTGTTGGTTGTAAACCTCTTCGAGGGCGTCACCACGCCCGGCGGAGCGACCGGAGCGGTAGATTCGGCTATTGGTGGATTGATTTCGGAACTTATTTCCGATGGCGAAATTAGGGGAACATCAAGTGAAATGACACTAATACACACGCCAAATTCGGTTTATCCGAACTTCAAACCCGCCCGTGTACTGGTCGTAGGGCTCGGATCAAGTGATTCGTTCGATTTGAACGGAGTTAGAAAAGTCTCGGCATCGGTCATTCGGAAATTGCGTGCATCTGGTGCAAAGCAGACGGCAACCATCTTGCATGGAGCAGGTATCGGCGGTATAGAGCCATCTGAGAGCGCTCATGCTGTAGTTGAAGGAACACTCCTCGGCGCGTATCGATTCCTCAAATACCGGACAACGGATAAAAACAGAAAACCTGATGTAGAGAAACTGATGATTGTTGAGGCCGACTCATCCAAGATCGATGCCGTAAAGAACGGAATTACAGTGGGCACGGCCTACTCACACGCCGAGATTCTCGCACGTGATCTCGTCAATGAACCTGCCAATAAACTTTCTCCAGCTGACCTTGCGGCCGTGGCAGAGGAGGTAACGAGCGATAGCGGACTTAGCTGCACGGTGCTCGAAGAAGCTGAAGTCCGCAAACTTGGCATGGGTGCCTACGTTGGGGTGTCGCAAGGGGGGCCGCGCCCACTCAAGTTTATTCACATGTCGTACGAAGGCGATGGCACAAATCCAGCGAATAATTTATGGCTGGTGGGTAAAGGCATTACGTTCGACAGCGGTGGTATTTCGCTCAAGCCTGGTGCCGGAATGGGTAAGATGAAAGGCGATATGGGCGGTGGTGCATCGGTGATCGCCGCTATTCGAGCTATTTCTCAACTAAAACCGAAATTGAACGTTCACGCAGTTTGCGCTGCCACCGACAACATGCCAGGCGGTACCGCTCAGCGACCCGGTGACGTCGTTACTGCGATGAATGGAATGACTATTGAGGTCGATAACACCGACGCTGAAGGCCGACTTACTCTGGCCGACGCCATCGGTTATGCCCTGTCAAAGGGCGCTGTTCGGATTGTCGATGTTGCGACGCTTACCGGCGCGGCGCGGGTCGCCCTTGGGGACGGGGTGAGTCCGGTATTTGGTAACGATGATGATCTGGTGCAGTCTGTACTCGAAGCGAGCGAGACTGTTGGGGAATCGATGTGGCGACTTCCGCTCGATCCTGTGACCAAACGGCAGAACTCATCAAAGATCGCTGACTTGAAGAATACGGGCGGCCGTGGTGGCGGATCAACAACTGCCGCGCATTTCATTGCTGATTTTGCTGGTGATACACCATGGGTTCACATTGATGTCGCCGCGACCTCGATGTTAGATAACACCAGGGCCTGGATGCCGGCGGGCGCTACGGGCGTACCAACTCGATCTTTAATCGAATTGGCCATGCGCCTAGGCGGATAATATACGATGCTGCAATCTGGACTTAGGCAATGCCAGACGCTAAATACTGACATGGGAGCGACAGCAGGTGAAACGGAGCTAAGGTCGGAAAATCAGGTGAAAAAATC
>CAYTAO010000075.1:0-11467 GCA_964435915.1 uncultured Dehalococcoidales bacterium | reverse complement strand
ACAAATGTTGCACGGGCATGATGGCACACATTACCGATCGCAGCACCCCCCCCCAGCAATGTGATGAGCGGGATATCCGAACATTTCGGTCCCCTGTCGGGGAATCGGATGGCGCTATCGAGGAAAGCAGTGGCGAGTTATTCCCAAAAGCATCCCCGTGAACGATCACTGTTGGTACTGGTAAAACCTACGGCAGGTTCAGGTTAGTAGTTGGTGTCTCAGACCAGTCATCCTTGGATATCCCATCGTAATCGAATTTCACCACCCCGTCCTTCAGAGTCAACTGGTTGATCAGTCTCCCCTTCGCCTTCATGATTCGGTAACCAGTTGGCCCGGAATCCGAAAGACCGCTCGGGAGTTCCTGAAACTTCAGAACTGCAATATCCGCCGAAGCTCCGGGCGTTAGTGTTCCCAGTTCAGTGTGATTAATGGACTTTGCCGGCTCCCAGGTTGAGCGTGCAACAACCTCAGCAATTGGCATACCCATAGCAAGGAACTTGCTCATGACCTCAGTCATTTCAGCCCGTGATGTGCGGTGACTCAGCCGGTGCATATCGGTCGAAATAGTGTCCGGCGGAAATCCCTGCTCTAGTGCCGGAACTGCCATCGAGAACGAAAAGCTGTTGTTGCCATGCCCGACATCGAACTTCACACCACGATTGCGGGCCTCGATGTAGTGCGGCTTCACCTTGCCATCGTTACCAATCATCGGCTTCCCATAGGCAAAGCAGTGTGTAACCCCATCACCAGGGCCCAGGCGTTTCAGCAACTCATCGAACGGACGAGTGTGTTTTGAATTTTGATCGACGAGGCAAATAGTGCCAGAAAGACGAGCAGCCTCTACACCCCGATCGATCGACTCCCAGTCGCGACCCTGATAGTGAGCTACTTTCACACCCACGAGCACATCAGATCGCTGGCGTATCTTCGCCGCCGTAAGCTCCGCATCCATGTCCTCGGTATTTTGCTCGACGTCGCCTTCCATACCCTGCCCGACGATATTCAACAGAGCGAACACCCGAACTTCAGATTTTTGCACCACTCTCTTGTTGAACTCGTCGAACGTTCGCCAACCCGACCCTCCGCAATCAACCATCGTCGTCACGCCATAAGGAAAGCACATCTCTTCGGGGAACATAGATCCAGAAAAACCCGTGGCATGAGCGTGTAAGTCAACAAGCCCCGGCGTCACGTACATTCCGCTCGCGTCGATCACACGGCGTCCCTGCGATTCTGGAATGTTCAACTGTAAAGCCGCTACGGAACGCCCAGAAACAGCTACATCCATCAAGCCATCCACGCCATTGGCGGCGTCGATAACATGACCACCTTTGATAAGCAGATCATAGGTCGGCATTTAGTACATTCCTTAAAAACTAGTCGTGTAATCGAAATCGACACAGGACACATCGATCCGAAAAATAGGCGCGCATCTTACACGATCAAAAGGCACCATCGACTCGCTGCCGAGTTACAGAAAACCGAGCGCAAGCGTTACCTCATTGGCATATTCGCGTGATCAAAACCTAGTGCAAGGATAGAGGCTTAACTCCGATTGCGAACACCGAGTTTCTTGTAAATGGAGACGAGCTGGTTCTTCACGGTGCCCGACGCCAAACAGCAATTGACTGCAATTTCGTCATTGGTTGCACCGTGAAAAAGAAAAGCAAGAATCTCTGTTTCACGCGGTGTCAAGTCATAGCCATAGGCAGTGATCAAGTCAGCAATGGTATTCGGGAATTGCTGATCATTCTGGCTGGCGCAACAAGTTAGCAGCCCTTATCTCCTTGGAATCCTCCAGCAACTCAGTACCCAGTATCGATGCACACATACTCACTATTTTGCCCGTGACTCATGTTGAGAGGAAGGAAGAGTTTGCGGGTCAAAGGACGCGGCCACATCGATCATGTGAGTGTTACCCAATCGGGCGTTCACCCGAGACTGCTTCGAACTGAGCAGTGCAGAATCATCGTAGTTCGATTCTGATGGATAGTTGATCTTGATCAACGACCCTACGGTAACACGATGAGTAATCTCAAACGACTACTGCGAGACCCCGAAATATCTCGTCATAACGTCCTGGAACACTTCTAGTTTCTGACTGCTATCGGGAGCTTCACTTAGACTCTCAACCACGTATTGCAGCACAGTTGAAATATGCTGTTGCCGATCCCACCGTCGGGAAGTCTGGCGAATCTACAAAACCGCACTCGCCATTGGCCCAGTCATCAACCGAATAATGCAAAGTTCTCTAAATTCTGGATATTGACTAACCAGTCCGTATGCGCCAAACTCTGTTGCACTTACGCTCGACGGCTTCACGTTAGCAATGGTTTTTTGCCCTTTTTAAGTAGGGTGAAGATTGTAGATATTGATTATGTGAATCCCGATGTGCGATATACGTTGCATTGCAATTGCGATGACAACTATGGAGGAATATTTAGATGCGGTACTTGCACTTAATGCCGCGCCTCACACCAGTAATACTGGCACTTTCAGTGTTGGCCATTATTGGGTGTAGCGGCGATGATGCCGTGGCTCCGGAGCCCGTCGTCATAGTAGAAACTGTGATCGTGACCGAACAGGTCAAAGGCGACACGGTTATAGAAACTGTAATCGTCAAAGAAAAAGGCGAAACGATCGTTGTGACCGAAAAGGGTGACACGATCGTCGAGACAGTAATCGTTACCGAAAAGGGTGACACAGTTGTCGTGGAGAAAGAGGTACAGGTAAAGGGTGACACAGTCATCGTTACTGCAACACCGATTCTCCCACCGACGGCCACACCGGTTCCTGCTGACAAGCCGGCGCCAGAATCCAAGAACGCTAGAGGCAATTTGGTCTGGGCAGTCACAAAATCAGGTGGTATTGGTGGCGGATTCAACGCCGGTAACCTTTGCTGTGGTGCGAAGATGATGAGCGCTGTTGAGACATTGTTCAAGCCAACTCATGAAGGCGGACCGGCAACACCGATGCTCGCCAAGACGTGGGAACTTGACTCTGCTAACTCCCCGCCGAAATACGCTGATGTAACCATCCACTCAGGAATTCCGTTCCACAGTGGATATGGCGAATTAACAGCAGCCGACCTCGTCTGGAATATCAACGACACCAACCCCAACCTTTCGGAAACTCTAGGTACCGGTGGCGTCAGTATCACTGACGGTTCAGGAACCTGGGCAGGATTCCTTGGTTCATACGCAGCCGAGGAGCTCGATACCCACACGGTACGGATCAACTGGGAAGCATTTGACCCTCGCTGGGACACTTGGTTCTTCGGACAAGATGGTCTGGGCGCTGGAATTGTTAGCAAAGCAGCGTTCGACAAAGAGGGCAAGGCCTGGAACCAGGATCACATTGTCGGAACCGGTCCTTTTGAAATGACCGAATGGAAACGTGGAGACCGAAACGTCTTCACGGCAGTCCCCGATCACTGGCGTAAGACTGCTGGTGTAGACACGATCACCAGGATTCAGGTCCCGGACGAGACGGTGCGAGTTGCAATGCTCGCTACCGGTGAAGCTGAAATTGCCGACGTGAGTGTTTCGAACCTACCTGAAACTGAGCGCCTCGGTATGACCACCACTGGATCAGGAACTGCTCGGATGGTTTCCGTGATGTTCGCCGGTAACCTGTGGGAGACCCACCACCCGACAACGGGTGACAAACTGGAAATCGTGACATACACGCACGACCTCCAGTGGCTCGGTAACCCGCACAGCCCCGACGACGGCAACAACCCTGACGGCATGGACGACATGGAACAGGCTCGCCTGGTCCGTAAAGCCCTTTCAATGGCGATCGACCGTGACCTGATCAACGAAGCCGCAAACGGTGGCTTTGGTTGGCCGGTATACATCCCTTACTTCGACCGTAACAACGAGAACTGGGATGATAAGTGGAAGGTTGAATACGATCCTGCAGGGGCCGAAGCACTGCTCGATCAGGCCGGATTCCCACGGAACGCATCGGGTCAACGGTTCACAATGCCGATGTTTGCATGGCCAATTGGTCACTTCTTCGGTGAAATTGGTGACAGCGTTGCCATCTTCTGGGAAGACATCGGTGTGAAAGTCGACGTCCTCCACTACGAGTACGCGGTATTCCGCCCCACTCTAGTTGGTAGGTCAGCTACTCAGGCATGGACCGACACGGGACCGCTTGAGGCCTTCGCCAGCACCCCATGGGACTGGCCGCGAGGTATCCAGATGAGCGCTATCGCTCGTGGCGGTAAGAGCCACGGTATCGAGTTCCCGGAGGCAACAGCGAACTACAACGCTGTTTCTGCTGAGGCCGATCTAGCTGGCAGAATCGCGTTGAACAACAAATTCGCGGACTTCCTCCACCATTGGGTCCCTGGTATGGGAGTCGTTGCAGTTCCTAGCTTGCTCGCTTACAACGGGAACGTCATAACCGAATGGAAGATTGAACTCGGTTTGCGTCAGGCACAGAACACACCCGAAAACATCGTGGTGAAGTAACAAGAACCTTCTTCTAACTCTGGCTGGTCTCGCTCATATTCGTGAGCGAGACCAGTCGGGTTAGTAGCTAGCTCGGTACTATTTGGCACTAAATGAAAAAATTTTTTATCCGGCGAGCGATCTTCGCATTTCTTACGCTGTGGAGCATCACGTTTGTGGTGTTCGGTCTGTCCCGACTGGGTCCAGATCCGCTCCTCATATACGTCCGAGACGACTCGTACGGGATCAGTGAGGAAACTCTTCTAAAGTTACGCGCAAAATGGGGTTTAGACCGTCCGTTTCACATCCAGTATCTTAAGTGGATGGGTGCCATAGTTCGTGGAGACTTGGGAGAGAGCATCGCAGCTCAACGCCCGGTCACAACCATGATCTCCGAAAGGATGCCAAACACGCTGCAGTTAGCAGGTGTCGCATGGATATTGGCATCTATCCCTGGAGTCGCATTGGGGGTGTTATCAGCGATAAAACGCGCCTCAATTTGGGACTACGGAGCCAGATCGATCGCACTTGCCGGTCAGGCAACACCCGCATTCTGGCTTGCAATCCTGATGATTCTTGTTTTTGCCGTTAGACTCGATTGGTTGCCCGCAGCCACGAAGGCACCACCAACTGAACCATTCAAAGTCCAATTTGCTCATTACGTTATGCCAGCACTGATTCTGGCATTTGATCCGTGGGCCTCATACTTGCGGCTAACAAGATCGGCGATGCTCGAGATTCTCGACTCCGAATTCGTGAAGCTCGCACGCGCAAAGGGCGCGACTTCCAGTGTCGTAATTTGGAAACATGCCTTCCGTAACGCATTGATTCAACCGCTGACTGTCTCGGCGCTCGTACTCGCTTCCTTCATCACAGGCAGCGTCTTCGTAGAAGCGGTGTTCGCATGGCCCGGCATCGGTCGCATGGCCGTTCAGTCGTCGCTCGACAACGACTTTCCTGTACTCGCAGGAGTCGTCCTGATATTCGGCTCCGCTTATGTCGTAATGAATTTCCTCGCCGATGTTGCATACGCACTGATTGACCCGAGGATTAGATATGACTGAGCAATCTCTGTCACAGTCACGGTTATCACCAGCCATTCGAATCTTGAGTTTATTAGGCGCGGGATACCAGTTCACTAAGCGCTGGCCAATCATCCCCGTAACAATCTTAATCTTGATCCTGTTCGGCGCGATATTTGCACCTATCGTTGCCCCACATGAACCCCACAAGGGCAATCTACGCGCACGGAACATGCCACCTTCGTGGTTAGACGGTGGCGATACCACTCACTTGCTCGGAACCGACAACTTGGGCAGAGACATGTTTAGCCGACTGCTGCATGGCGCACGGATTTCTTTGTTCGTCGCTGGCGTAGCCGTCTCGTTCGGTCTGCTTGCCGGAACTTTAACTGGCGTAGTAGCTGGTTACTTCGGTGGAATCGTCGACGAACTCCTCATGAGGCTAGTCGATCTATGGTCTGCTTTGCCATTCTTATTAATCGCGTTAATCGTGGCAATTAGTGTTGGTCCAAGCTTAGGCATGGTCATGGCGCTACTTGCCCTCAGCTCGTGGTCTGCTGGGTCAAGAAACATCCGTGGTGAAGTCCTTTCTCTACGAACCAGAGAATATGTAGACATGGCCAGAGTGATGAACGCATCGAACCTGAGAATCATCCTCCGCCACCTCTTACCGAACGTCATGCACGTAGTAATCGTCATAACCACTTTACGCACCGGATCTATGATCATCGCGGAGGCAGGTTTGAGCTTCCTGGGTGTTGGCGTTCCAGCGTCGGTACCAACATGGGGCCTGATGATTGCTCAAGGACAAAAATTTCTGACCACAACCTGGTGGATGTCGATCATGCCCGGTGTGGCGATTTTCCTGATCGTGATGTCGTTCAACTTCCTCGGAGATTGGCTCCGTGATCGATTTGACCCTCGCCTAAACCAGTTGGACTAATTCGAACTACAAAAAAGCGACCTGTAAAGCGAGCAAATGGACATGACTTTCGACCTAATAATTGAAAACGGGTTGGTTGTTGATGGGACGGGCGAACCGGGCGTACACACCTCAGTAGGTATCAATGGAACTAAGATCACCGCTATCGGTGATCTTAGCGACGCCGAAACGACAAAAAGAATCGACGCATCAGGCCATATCGTCTCCCCTGGCTTCATAGATACGCATGCCCATGCCGATGGAGCCCTGCTGATAGATGGCCAACACGCCGAAGGAATTCGACAGGGAATAACGACCGAAATCGTAGGACCCGACGGCCTCACCTACGCACCGCTTCCACGCGAAAAATACCTCATGTACCGACAGTACCTATCGGGACTTCTCGGGCTCCCACCCGAAGACCTCGACATGTCGTCAATAAGCTCGGCACTCGGAAACTACAACAACAAAACCGCCCCGAACGTGGCAATGTTTTTGGGTCACGGCCCAATACGCGTTGGTGCCGTTGGCATGGAAGACGTACCTCTACGAGGTGGTGTGCTAAAACAGGCAATCCAGACGATGGAAGAATCGTTTGAACAGGGCGCCTGTGGATTCGCGACCGGGCTATCCTACTACCCGAACTCGTTCTCCGACTCCGAGGAGTTGGTTGAACTGTGCAAAATTGCCGCCAAACACGATAAGGCCTTCTCCATCCACACCCGCAATCACAACGTCGACCGTGCATATCACGGCGGTGGTGTGGAAGAGGCGTTGGAAATTGGCCGACGCTCCGGGGTCAGAGTGCACCTAGAGCACTACCGAACTAGTGCAGATAACGCAGGGCACGTCGACGACATTATGGAGCCCATCGAACGAGCCAAAGCCGACGGTGTGGAAGTAACACTCGAGCTGTACCCCTACCCGGTCGGATCAGGGCATCCGCTAGCTCACTTTCCAAGCTGGTTCCACGAAGGTGGCACCGAAGCCGCTCTACGCCGACTGGCAGACCCCGAAACCAAGTCGATGCTCGTACGTGAGCTTGAACTCCGAGATTCGGAGATACTGCACTACTACAGTTGGACCTGGATCGCATCAGAGAAAAATCGCCACTACGAAGGCATGAGCTTTGGCGATGTCGCAACCGAACGAGGTATCTCGATCGAGCAAATGATCTGCGAAGTTATGCTTGAAGAAAAATTCTCATGTGGACTTAGGGGCGTTCCGCCTCAGAGCGCACGACTGTGGAGGGCAGTTGAGGAGGACGTAATGAGCCTCTTAGACCGCCCCGACTACATGGTGGGTTCTGATGCAATTCCAGTCGGCGGCTTGCAGCACCCTCGAGCGTGGGGCACGTTCCCCCGCATCATGGGCAGGCTCCGCCGAAGACACGGCTACCCAATCGAACAGTTGGTACAGCGATTGGCCGCAAATCCCGCCCACACATTCGGACTTGCCGAGCGCGGTGAGATCAAGGAAGGCTACAAAGCTGATATCTGCATTTTCGACCCTGATTTGATCAATGACCTCTCCTCATTTGAAGACCCGATGATGCACCCGATCGGCATCCCTCACGTGATTGTGAATGGACAGCTGGTTGTAGAAGATTCAGAGTGTACAGGGGTCATGTCTGGTGAAGGTATCAAGGCTATTTAGCAAGCACTGAAAGAGTTTCAAATTGACTACTAGCAATCGAGTTTACGATGAACTCGGAATCAGGCCCGTAATCCACGCCGGAGGAAACATCACTTCGTTCGGCGGATCGATGCCCAGACCAGAAGTAATCGAAGCTATGGCAATGGCCTCAACTTCATTTGTTGGGCGCATGGAGCTGAACGAAAAAATCGGCGAGTACATCGCTCAAATCACCGGTGCAGAAGCGGGCATGGTTTCCAGCGGCGCAGCTGGTGGTGTAGTACTTTCGATAGCGGCGTGCATGACCGGCAAAAACGTCGGATTCGTTCGCCAGCTACCCGACACAACCGGTATGAAAAATGAACTGGCTATTCAAAAAATCCACCGCGGTGGCTACAGTGACATGTACACATTCGCCGGTGCAAAGTTCAATGAGGCTGGCACCGTAAACGGCTGTCTCGCCGAAGAACTTGATTTGTCAATCAATGACAACACGGCTGCCGTCGCATATTTGTTCGCTCCCGGTGCTCTGACAAACGGTCTGACACTGCGAGAGGTCTCCGAGATTGCCCACGCACGCGGAGTACCGGTAATCGTCGATGCCGCTGCCATGCTCCCACCAAAGTCGAACCTGAGGACATACATTGAAGATGGAGCCGATCTAGTTACGATGTCCGGTGGTAAGTACATTCGAGGTCCTCAGGGCACAGGACTGCTGTTCGGCAGGAAAGATTTGATTGAAGCGGCAACGCTCAACACAGCCCCTAATCACTCGATCGGACGACCCCAGAAAGTCAGCAAAGACGAAATGGTCGGTCTCCACACAGCACTGAAGCTGTTCATGGAATCCGATGATGAGGCACAGTTCGCTGAGTACAGAGAAATTCTGGGCCCGATCCAACAGAAATTGGAATCAATCCCTGGAATAGACCTCGCAATAAAACACACAGCGAAGAGGTACCACGTGCCAACTCTCGTTATCGACCTTAGGACTAACGAGTCGGGACGAGACCCGCAGAAAATACTGCAGGACCTCGTAGATGGTGAACCTAGGGTGTTCATAACGTATGACGCCAACGAAGATGCCATATCGGTGAACCCGATCAACCTCCAACCCGGTGAAGGCCCACTTCTCGCCAGCAGGCTGCTTGAAGTTCTCGCGTAACCGGCTTACTCAGGTTTAACTGCGAAGACCGTAGATCTTATTACGATCTACGGTCTTCTTTTTTCGATTGTTTATCATCTACAGACTCCCGAGACTACGACAGAGTCAACCATCGAGCGCTGGTCATGCAAGCGCAGGATTCGTCGGCGGTGCGACGGACCAATCGTCTCTCGACCGTGCGTTTTTATCCCAAACCACATCACCATCCTTGATCGTCATCTCAACAACGATGCGCTTGTCAGCGCTCATCCGACGGTTTCCTGTCCCGTTATCAGTCAATCCAAAATCACCCTCGGCAATATCCAGTACCGCTATGTCGGCAAGTGCTGTCTGCCCAAGATTCCCCAGCTCAGGATGCCCGATAGCAACCGCTGGATCCCACGTCGAACGCTTCACAATATCTGGAAGCTCCATACCAAGCACCAGCAGCTTCGTCATCGTCTCCGGCATCGTTCCCTGATTAACCATGATGCTGGGCTCGTGCATGTCGGTCGATACGGTATCTGGAAGCAAGCCCTGCTCTATCGCGGCCTTAGCAACTCGGAACGAGAAACTCCCTGAACCATGACCCACGTCGAACTTAATTCCGCGCTTCTGCGCCTCAAAGAAATATGGCTTCACCTTGTCGTTGGCATCGGTCATCGGCTTACTAACAGCGTAGCAGTGGGTCACCATGTCGCCCGGTCGCAAATGTTCCATCATCATCTCTTCCATCGGACGCGTGTGGATTGGCGTCTGGTCGACCTTCAAAAACACGCCTCCCTCCTCGGCGGCCTCGATACCACGATCCAGAGGTTCCCAGCCCGGTCCCCTATAGTGAGCAACCTTCACACCAACGATCACATCCGGACGCTGATTGATCTTGCCGGCAGTGAGTTCCACACTCATGCTTTCGAGATCCTGCTCAATGTCACCAACCATTCCTTCGCCGACAATGTTGATCAAGGCGAAAATATTCATCTTGGATTTGGTGATGACCGTATCGTTGAAATGATCGAATGTGAGATGCCCCGACCCACCGGCATCAACAGCTGTCGTAGTGCCCTGCGGAATGCAGTGTGCATCCGGAAATACCGCACCCCATATGCCATAGAAATGCGCATGAAGATCGATTAACCCTGGTGTAACAACCAGCCCCGATACGTCGGCAACTCTTCTCGCCAGAGCAGGTGAAATATCTTTGTCGACGCATGCGATAAACCGGCCGACGATCGCAACGTCTAAATTACCGTCTACGTTATTGGCAGGGTCGATCACCCGCCCACCTTTGAGCAGCAAGTCATAGATCTGCGAAGGTGAATCTTCAACAGCCATGTATACCTCCAGCGGTATGTAAATCCATCACGAAATAATTGCGTTAATGTTCAGCGACATATTAGCCCCGTGATGCGAGCAATTAGCATGCGAATTCAACCACTCTGACAACAAACATAGCAATTGTGCGGGGTAAATCGAGTGAAAAATCTCGGATTGAAGTTAGCACTGCGGGCGGCGTCCATCTAAACAGTGCAAGCATCGCTTTCGATGTCACAGCATCGACTGGTCATGACAACACCGTGTTACATCAGTTGAGAACAAGCACGCACGTAGTCGTGTTCAGTCCGCTTTCGATGCTTGTGCTGATATTCATCCTATGCCAATCCGAAACAGCGAATCCCTCCGACGCATTCACACATCTAAATCCTGAACCAGAAATACGATCCTTCGATAGATCTCGGTTTCAACTATCAAGACCAAGTCGACAACAAAATACTTCGTGACCCGATCGTCCCGGTCTACTCCCCTGAATTCATTACAGCCGAACAGGCGACTCTGGATCAGTAAGAGCTTATTCTTGGTCTGGCGGTAAACGGCGAAGCCCGCGCCTATCCTGTGGGAATGATGCGGATTCGTGAAATCGTCAACGATGAAGTTGGTGGTGTTCCTGTGCTGGTCATCTGGTGAGCACCACCGGTTTCGTACACAACCGGCGCATTGATGGAGCAACCGATACCTTCGGCAATGAGGGGGCGCTCTTCATGAACGCAATGACCTGGTGGGACTGGGAGGCTGGCAGCATATGGCGCAGCCGTGGGATAGAGCAATAGACGGAAGCTCGCTGGCACCCAACTTACCAATCTCCCTTTCTAACTCGTGCCATGGCAGTCCTGGCTGTCTCGACAACCCAAAACAAAGGTGTTTATCAACGAATGGGCTAATTTCACACAATACCGGAAACGCGAACAAGACGCCTGCTCGACAATTCGAACAGACGCCGTTCATG
>CAYTAO010000074.1:9660-11560 GCA_964435915.1 uncultured Dehalococcoidales bacterium | reverse complement strand
ACATTTATGAAACTCTTGTATTCTTTCAATGTCCTCCTGCTGCATACGAAAAGTTCGACCGCCGCGAAGATGGCTACACGAAGGTAATTATTCACCCGTAGTGCATAGGGATATATGACCCGTGTGATAAACACACCAACCTACTCGGCAAGTTGCGAAAAAAGCCCGTTGGAACCTAGGACCAACGGGCTTTTGGTTCCAGAGCGAATTGACCGGGATTCTCCATACAACATGTACCCCCGGTGTTCCCAACAAAACGAGTTTCAGGTAACTGGAAAACACTGACGTTTACCCCGGGCTCAATGGTTAAAAGTGCAGACATCGTGCCTTCGAGATCACACCTCTGAAGGATCCAGTTTTGTGTTCCTGAACATATGCACGGGGCACATCGCCGAACACGCGACATACACCCACAATGGTGTGAATCCCATGTAGCATCCAAGGTCCTGTTCCGCCCGTATCTGGTTCAGCGAGCCACCCACGGCGGCCGGGGTAGCCATATCGACGCTCAGGGGACTGGAAACCTCCAGCAATGCTGGCTGTGGTGATCCTGCCTATCGGGTTGCCTGTCTCGACCACCTGCCGAAGGAACTCGATGTACGGTTCACACATCGGTTTACTCGCTTCGCACTACAACCCCCGGCATCCCACTTCCGATGTTCGCGTGAATCGCGACCGAGGTCCGACGTGCTTCATGTAGTCTCAACAGGCGTAATCGGCTTCAACTTCATACTGAGTGTAAACAGACGCCATTTGCGATGACTCCAAAGGCTGTTTGCCCGTAGGATTTTATGAATTTCCTCAAATACCTGTCCTACCCGCTGGAGATCCTCATTGCCACTTATTGCAAATCCTATCGTCATGGACTTCATGGAGCGCTCGCTCGATCGCGTTGGCGTACCTGCCAATGAGGCGCGTGAAATAGCAGAGGTAATTCTTGATAGCGAGCTTCGTGGTAAACCGGATCACGGCCTGTATTTCTTCAGGTTCATGATCACATGGCTTCAAGACGGGACCATGAACCCGAAACCGACCACGAGAATCACCAAAAACTCTGCCCTGAGCACAACCGTCGATAGTGACAACGGGTGCGGTGTGATCGGGATGAACATCGCAACTGAGATGAGCATTGCGAAGGCAAAACAGATCGGAATGTCGGCTGCCGCAGTCACAAACTCAGCAAACGTGATCACGCTTGGTCCGTTCGTGCAGCGAGCGGCGGAGGAAGGTCTGATTGCGTTCTCGTGCAGCGCTTTTCGCCATCCACTGATTCCCCCAACAAACGGGCTGACGGGCAAGTTCGGCACAAACCCGATTGCTTACGCCTTTCCGGCCGGTCGCCACGTTCCCTTTGTTCTGGATATGGCCACGAGTGGAATCGCGGCCGCTAAGGTTTGGGAAGCGGCAACGAACGGTGAGTCGATTCCGGCAGGATTCGTCGAGTACCCGGATGGCAGCCCGTTGACTGAAGCTGTCGACTACAAGCTGGGGGCGAGCTTGATTCTTCCAATGTCGGGAGTAAAAGGCTATGGCCTCGCTATGATGGCAGACCTGTTCGCCAACGTACTAGCAGGTAACGATTGGGGCCATTTTTTGTGGCTTATTAATCCGGAAGAATTCCAGCCGATGAACGAGTATCTGGACACGATGGACGGTGAACTCGACCGCATCAAGACTGCCAAGAAAAAGCCCGGCGTTGATGAGATTTTCTATCCCGGCGAACGGGGTCAGCGCAAAATGGCCGAGCTTCTGGAGAAAGGTGTGGTTCCACTGGGTGAGACTGCGTGGAACGCGATGCAGTCGATCGCCGACGAACTCAGCGTTCAAATGCCGGTACCAATCGAGTTGCCAGGATGACGAATTGATCAGGAACCGAAGTAAATCACCGTTGTCCCATCTC
>CAYTAO010000074.1:0-9650 GCA_964435915.1 uncultured Dehalococcoidales bacterium | reverse complement strand
GTCCACCGCAACTTGGCCGTTCATGATTACACTAGGGATGCCGGCGGGTAACTGATTCGGGTCATCGTAGGTTGCCGTATCGATCACGGTGTCGGGATCGAAAAGTACGATGTCGGCGAAGTACCCTTTCTTTATGAATCCACGGTCTTTAATCCCGAAGCGCAGGGCGGGATCAGACGATGTTCGCTGGATGATCATCTCAAGGCTCACAGGCGACTGCCGGAGCAGTCGACCGATGATGCGCGGGAACGTTCCGTATGCACGGGGGTGCGGGTATCGCTGGGCGGGAAGGCAGTCGCTTCCGATCATGTAATCGGGTCGTGAGAGTAGCTCCATACAATCACGGCTGACCTGATTCCACAGTGCTGTGCTGTCGGGCGGAGCACCCCGACGTCCAACAATTAAGTTTTCTTCAACCGCAACAGCGCACAGCAACGTGCCAACAGATACTCCTCGGAGTGCTGCGGCGTCCCGCCAGCTCATACCAAGTAGGTCGGAGTTTTTTTCAGAGCCGATATGGGAGAACACATGGTCTTCTTTCATCCCTACAACGTCGGCGTCGATAACTGCGGCGATCGCTTTCTGGTTTACCGGATCCGTCAGATTTCGCAGCAGAGCTGCGGGGCCACCGTCTGAGTACTCAGGCGGGAAATACGGGAAATACGTACCACTGCCTGCTGGATACGGGTAAATCTCCATTGAGACGTCCACACCCTCGACTTTCGCCTTATCGATGGGTGCCATCAGCCTGTCTGTCTGCCCGGCGGTGGTCGGGCCTGTCCGGAGGTGCTCGATATGAACTGGGATACCCGATTGTCGACCGATCTCTAGCGCTTCTGTGATACCACCACCGCCAAATGAACGATCAACATTGACATTTCGAGTGTGAGTTACATAAACGCTGCCAGGCTCGTTCGCCTCACGTGAAAGCTCAACGATTTCCTCTGTGTCGCTGAACGATTGCGGCAGATATGACAGCCCGGTGGCGAGACCTACCCCACCCTGCTCGATACCTTCCCTGACAAGGACCTTCGCACGAGCGAGCAGGTCGCCGATCAGGGGAACATCACGAAAACCGGCAGCCTCGAGCCGAACGGAACCATGGGAGACAAACGCGGCAACGTTGATCGAGGTTTTTCGATGATAGTTGGCTAAGAACGCCTCCATACTGCTGACGTCTAGTTCTTCTGGGAGATCGCCAAGCACCCCTCGCATGTACGTCCTGTATAGCTGGTAGTTTTCGGCTGACAACTGTGCAAACGTTATGCCATCGGGACCAATGATCTCCGTGGTCACACCCTGGCGCAGCGCGTGATCGTGCTGTGGGTCGGACAACAATGCGCCATCACAGTGGGCGTGTGTGTCGATGAATCCCGGAGCCGCCACGAGCCCATCTGCGTCGATCGTACGTTTCGTTTCAGCCGAAGCAAGATCACCAATCGCGTCGATACGATCACCGATAATCCCGAGGTCCGCTCGGATGGCCGGTTCACCGGAACCATCGATCACCGTTGCATTTGCGATTATAAGATCGAACATGTCCACTCCTGTGTGTTTCAACACGATTGTTTAGCTACGATGTGAATAGAACCGTTTGGATTGAGCGCCAATTGTTCCAAATGATCAATGGAATTCAATCGACGCACTTTACGCCAAATAGCCAGCTTGGTACCGTCCTATGCACACCAAGTCATGCCTGATTCAGACAAGGAACCGAAAATAATGTCCTACGACACTCGTACCGGCTCTCTAGTTCTCGATGAGCTTGGTGTTCCGCGAATTATCAATGGCATGGGCTGGATCACGACTGTTGGTGGGAGCATCATGCGGCCTGCAGTTGTTGACGCGATGGCTGAGGCTGTGAATTTTTACATCGACCTACACGAACTCAACAAAACTGCAGGGAACGTAATCGCCAGATACACGGGAGCCGAGGCGGGCCTTGTCGTAGCTGGCGCCGGTGCTGGTTTACTGCTTCAGGCAGCGGCGTGCATTGCGGGTTCTGACCCTGAGTTGATTACTCGACTCCCAGATACCGAGGGCATTAAGAACGAGATACTTCTCTACGACGGTCACGTTTCTGGGTATGCGCGTTGCTATCGCGCCGCTGGGGCGAAACTGAATATCTGGAAAGAGGGTGATGAGGACCCGAAGGACAAACTGAAGTCGCTGATCGGCCCTCAGACTGCTGCCGTCGCTTATCTCTTCCACCAGTGGAACCACTGCCCTATCACGCTTGCTGAGGTTACCGAAATTGCTCACGAGGCAGATGTTCCGGTGATCGTGGACGCAGCGGTGATGCTGCCGCCTGTGGATAGTCTTACACGCTTCATCAACGACGGAGCTGACATGGTGACGTTCTCGGGCGGTAAGGGTCTCCGGGGACCACAGTCGACGGGGATTCTGTGTGGCCGAGCTGATCTTATTGAGGCGGCCCGTCAGAACAATTCGCCAAATCATGGTATTGGTCGTCCCGCTAAAGTTACCAAGGAAGAAGTAGTCGGGCTGGTAGCAGCGCTGCAGCTCTTCGTCGATGTCGACCACGACGCGGAATGGGCCGTTTGGCGGGGTATGACCGACACTATTGTTGGTGATCTCGGTGATATACCCGGTCTCGATATTCGAATCGAAGACAACGATCCTGATCGACAGGGACCGAACACTGTGGTCTATTTCAACGACGACTGGGACGGCCCAGATTCCCAGACGATTCTCGACAGGTTGGCTGCGCGAACACCGTCGATCCGATTGGGATACGGAAAGCGCGGTAATGAAATTTTCGTTGCGCCGGTCACGCTTCAAGTCGGCGATGAGGTGGAAGTCAGCAAGGCTCTACGAGAAGAGCTGACGGCTCACCACGGGTAGTTCTACGATAGCCGGTAGGCTCTAACAGCTGTATCTCTGAGCAGCGACGAGCGCTCGGTTGGTGAAAGATCACTGCTGAGGCGTTTGAAGGCGTTCCAGAGAACTGTGTACGAAGTCGACTGGTTATCGACGGGGAAGTTGCTCTCGAACATGCAACGGTCAGGCCCCAACGTTTCGATAGCGAAGTTGTAGTACGACGATATTCCGTCTGCCAGTTCTTGAGATGATGGTGGTGCGCTTCGCTCATTCCATCGGTGTCCACCAAGTGGCATTCCGACTCCGCCCAACTTCATCACGACATTCTCGCAGCCAGCCAGTTCGGTGATACCACTTCGCCAGACTTGGGCAACTTCGTCGTCTCTCCCGACGTACGGACCGATGCCAAGCGGCACGCCGGTGTGATTGAGAATTATCGTTACATCAGGGAAGGCTCTAGCAAGATCAACCAGTTCATTTAGCTGGGGGTGATAAACCTGAGCATCGAAGCTCAGACCAAGTTTTTGAAGTGCTGCAAGTCCGGTTCGGAAGCCGGCGTCTCCCAGCAAGCCTTCCGGGGGATTCATGTAACCGCCTATTTCAGGGCTGGCATCCCAACTCGACGCGTTACGAACTCCCCTGAAACGATCCCTGCTGGCTGCGATGTGCGCTTCGAGAACTTCGGTTACCTCATCACCTAGGCTGAGATCGGCGTAACCGACTATTCCGGCGGCAACATTGGTATCTCCATACATCCCGCTCGCGCTCTGAGCGGCAATACCCTGTACAAACTCGGTTTCCCAAACTGGTCGCATTTTTTCGGGACCGTCTTTTCTGTACATCGCGCTGCACTCGACAAAGACGGTCTCGGTAATGCGGTGACCACCGCCGGTGTCTATCAGCAATTCATCGAGAAAGTAGCGTCCGTCGGGTCGATCCCAGAAATGATGGTGCGGATCGCAAATCGGCAGGTCGGGTTCGAGCGCTGTTTCCACCGTTAGTCCTAACCATTTTTCGTGATCGCTGGTCATATTTTCTCTCGATGAACTGACTGATTTACTTCTGTTAGATCGCCGTGCACGGTATTTGTAACTCTGCCGGCTCCAGTATGCACTCCAATATTCATCGATTCGAGAACGTTATTCATGACGCTTGCCTTGTGACAGTGAATGTATATTTGCAGCAATAATTTACGAACAAAGGGTGAGTAAATCCTCGCTTACAAAAGGGAATTGATACCTGTGCCAGAAAACGAGCCAGAATCGATACTTGTCGTTACTCCGCATCCTGACGATTCGGAGTCATCGTCAGGTGGCACGATTGCTAAATGGTGTGCTGAGGGTAAAAAAGTCGTCCTCCTGGTATGTACGAACGGTGATAAGGGAACCAGTGATCATTCGATAAACCCCGAAGATCTTGCGAAGACTCGAGAGGTCGAAACGCTTAATGCTGCGAAGGCTTACGGACTGT
This sequence comes from uncultured Dehalococcoidales bacterium, assembly GCA_964435915.1. Lineage (GTDB taxonomy): Bacteria > Chloroflexota > Dehalococcoidia > Lucifugimonadales > Lucifugimonadaceae > Lucifugimonas. The sequence goes on along the minus strand of CAYTAO010000074.1, from coordinate 5,339 downwards.
CGGAAGTCGTATTTCTGCGGATGAAGGATCAGGGACTTGAGGACAACGATGAGTTCAGGGAAAAGATCGTCCGACACATACGAATTCACAAGCCGCGCCTTCTGTTGACGATCGACCCGAATCGTCTATACCTGCGTCATCGTGATCACAGTGTCACCGGGAGAGTGGCTCTCGACGCTGTGTTTCCGTACGCTCGGGATCACCTTGCTTATCCTGAGCATATTGCCGCTGGAATTGAACCTCACAAAGTCGAAGAAGTGTGGTTGTTTCGGTCCGAGCAGCCAAACATTCATGTCGATGTCACTGAGTATTTTGAGACCCGACAGAACGCTCTGCACTCACACGTAAGCCAGGTTGGAGAACGAAGCGACGAACGCGACGAGCGTTCACGTAAGCGTTTGGCAGAGACAGGCGCCAAATATGATGTCGAGCTTGCAGAGCAATTCATGCAAATTTTGATCGGGCGGTAAGGTTGGCCCGGTTTCCGGGGCGCTCTTCGTGGCTATACCTCTACCGGTAAAATACTGCAGTCGAAATCAACAGCGGCGCTAAGGGGACGACCCAATGGCCAACGGTTTTCCAACAGCAGTTCTCGGTAGGACCAATCTAGAGGTCACCAAACTCAGATTCGGCGCAATGGAGATTCGCTGCGGTCCATGTGGGCGCGATGTCACATCGAAGCAGGCCGATAGCATGCTGGAGGGTAAATTCTCGCAGTGACGGAAAACTTTTATTCATAAGGACGGTAAAAAAACGTGACCTCAAACAAAGTTATATCTGCCCAATGACTAAGCTCTCCCACGTAACCGGTCGCAAAAAACAGAGGTGCCCATTTTGAGAAGTGAGCAATCTGATGAAGGCACCTTTGTCCGTTATTACGGACTGGATGCACTTAGGGCCGTGGCAATGGCATTAGGGATCGTTCTCCATGCGGCATTGCCTTACTTCAATACCTATGAAAAGTGGCCGTCAGACGATGGAGAGTCATTAGTCATTTGGGTGGTATTCGAATTCATTCACATTTGGCGCATGCCTCTGTTTTTCATTCTCGGAGGTTTTTTTGGTGCGCTCGTCGTGAAAAAGCGCTCGTGGAAAGCGTACCGAAACCAGCGATGGAGGAGAATCGGCTTGCCACTTATCGTTTTCTTACCACTCATTGCATTAGTAATGCCATATATCTGGCTGTACGGATTGCAAGGATCGTTTAGGGGTGGTGTTGAAATTGAGTCACACTTCAATCCTTGGCATCTGTGGTTCCTTTTTCACCTACTGACGTTTGTGATTGTCATGACAATCTGGAATCTGAGTCGTCAGCTCTTCACGATACTTATCCCTTCGAACGCGATACGAAACGTTTGGCGATCTTCCGCCACATCATTATTACGAGTTATTTATTTTCCCGTACCGGTTACCCTCAGCGTGATACTCATGATCGTGCTTATCCCATCTGGTGCTGAACTAATCTGGAATCCAATCGCCAGTTTTGCTTATTTTCTGTTCGGGTACGGATTGTTTCATCGTGCCAGCATGATGAGGTCAATCAAGCACTATTGGGTTGCCTACCTAGTGTCTGGATCTGTTGGATTCATCGTTTACTTATGGACGGTTCCTCAGGTAGTGGATATCTACAGCTCGGGAGGTGAAAACGATGGTCTAGGACTCGTGTTCATTGGGCTTAAGGTGGGCTGTGCAGTTACTTTTAGCCTTGGTTTAATTGGATTTGCAGAGCAGCGTTTGAACACTTACAACTCTAGCTGGCGTTGGTTGGCAGATTCTTCATATTGGGTCTATGTATCACATCTGCCGATCGTCACATTTGTAACTTTCTTAATGTTTAAAATCTCAGCGCCGAGTGAGGTTAAGTTTTTGATTGCAATATTTGCAACTTCCCTTATAACGCTAGCTACATATAGATTTTTTGTACGCCAAACGTTTGTCGGCGTTATTCTAAATGGTCGTAGTTAGGAGAATGAAACCGCCGAAACCAGAGCCAGATAGCGGCTCATAGCATTGATCCTCTAATGCCGGATTGTAGCTACATCGGGCCCACAACTAGTACTTTTTACTCAGAACCAAGCGGCTTCTGTTGCTACTCATTTTGGGGAGATATACAGCCCAATAGCTATCAGGAAATTTAATTCTCAGGATCCCGGATCGCATTGTTGAAGTAAGTTGCGCGCTATATGCATAACAAAGATATCGACCGGTTCAGGGGCTGGACTAGAAAACAGTTCAAGATATCTGGCTTTTAGAGGATGCGCTTTACGAGCTTACGCCAGCCGAAGAATAGCGAGATTTATCTTGCCATATTTTACGTCGGAACCAGAAACCAAACGGGCAAACTATTGATAAATCCAATAACACCGATCTTTAGCTTCGAAGGGTAAATACTGCGCTCGACCCGAAATGAATTTCCGTCTTCTTAAGAAAATTTGTAGAGGTACAAAACATAAAAATCCGACACTCAGCGATCGTGCTAATCGCTTTGAGCATTCCCGGGATAACAGCTTTTCGTGGCAACCACTCCACGGTTCTGACTGAACCGGTGAGGGAATTCTCGTTAACCGAGCTTTTCGAGCTTGGTGTAGCGGCCCCCGATTAGCCATTCACCGGAATAGATGTTTCCGGACGGGTCAGTGGCTATGCCGTGAGGGCTGTTGAACTTGCCTTCCTCGAGGACCGTTGAGCGGACCGTATTACCCGAACCGTCGAGTCCGTTTGGCCAGCCAGGTACATCTTCAGGGCTGTTGCGTTCGACTCGTGCGATGGCTTTGTTCTCACCGATGAACGTCACGAACTCGTCGTTAATGTCGAATATGGCTAATCGCGCTCTCAGCTCACCGACGATAATGTTGGATCCGTCGATTGCAAAGCAGCTCGGGCTGGAGAGAATCCCTTTTCCGAACGTCCGCTTGTAGTTGCCTTCAAGGTCGTAGACCTGGACCTGCCGGTTGGTGCGATCGGCGATGTAGAGTTCGGGATCGTCGCCGCGATAGTCGACCCAGATTCCGTGAGGACAATCGAATCGTCCACCGTCGCCTTCTTCGCCGGTGATCGTCTGAACGTAGTTACCGTCCGCACGGAAACGATGTATGAGGCTCGCGCCATAGCCGTCGGTCACCCAGACGTCGCCGTTTCCGCCAGCAGTGGTTTCGAATACCGCAACGGAAGTCGGAGCGAAATCCCCATCGTCGTAAGCCGAATGAGGTGGAGCTTTTATCTGCTGGATTTGCCCACCTGTCGCGACGGATACGCGCACCGCCTGGCCGCCCCACTCACCCTGCGTCGGTTCATATATTCCGTTCGTTTTAACATTTTTTCGACCGGGGTCGGCGATCCATAAAAACTGCTTGCCGTCAACGTTAGCCAAAGTGATTTGGTGGGCTTCTCGAACGGGAATCTGGAACGATCTCAGTAATCTGCCGCTCTGATCGAGTACCATGGCAAGCGACTCGGCGGGATGGATAGCGATCACATCCCCAGAATCGGTAACTGCCATACCATGGTGCGCCCACCCCGCGGTTGCGCTGTCCTGGTTCGGAATTTCGGCCCAATCTGAAATCCACTCATATTCAAAAGTGCTATTCCCAATTCGCAAGACCTGACTCCTGTTAGATGTGATTAACCCCGGGTGCTGCTATTCTATGATTCGAAGTCGTCTGGGCACAATGTTATTTATCTGTACCCACGCACATGTAGCATTTCGCAATCGCGGGCATCTAGACCGAAAGGATTGGAGCGAAACATATGGTCACAGCGAACAAAACACTTACTGAGCAATTTTCCGAGCAGGGTTTTGTTAAAGTCGAGGGTGTGCTCGATCCGGAAACCGTGCTTGATCCGATTATCGCGGAGTATGACGGTGTTCTGAATTCACTTGCAGCTGATCTGTTTGATGATGGCAAGATCAGTTCAGATTTTTCTGATCTGTCGTTTGATGAACGGTTGATCAAGATCTATCAGGAGACGGGTCAAGCCTACAACCAGTACTTCGACTTCTCGCTGCCGTTCCAGGGTGTACGGCCGGATACTCCGTTTTGGGCAGGTCCAGCGGTGTTTAACGCATTTACAAACGAACGATTACTCGACGTGGTTGAGCAGTTGATCGGCCCGGAAATATACTCGAATCCAGTACAGCACGTCCGAATAAAACCGCCCGAGAAGTTACTGCCCAAAAACGACCTCGGCATGCCGGTGATCGGTGCGACAGCGTGGCATCAGGACCATGGCGTCGTCACGGAAGAGGCGGACGAAACTAACATGATTACAACTTGGTTTTCGTTGACCGACACACCAGTTGAGTCGGGTCCATTGCGCGTGGTTCCGGGTAGTCATCGTGACGGATTGTTAACCCATTGCCTCGACTACGATGGCAACGGTCCGGAATTCCGGGGTGGTCGCCAAATTCCACAGCGTTTGTTCGAAAAACAGGAGGCGATTCCGCTGCCCACGAAGCGTGGCGATGTCATATTCCTGCACAAGCAGCTCGTTCACGGATCGCTCGCAAACGTGAGTGATCAGATTCGCTGGAGTTTCGATCTTCGCTACAACCCGATTGGCCAGAATACCGGGCGTGAGGCCTTCCCTGGTTTTGTTGCAAGAAGTACTGCAAATCCCGATAGTGAACTTCGAGATCCTGAACTGTGGCGGCGTTCATGGCTCGATTGCCGCACTCGGATGGCGAACTTCAATCAACGGGACATGGATGAGGTCTCGTTCAGCCGGTGGGCAGACGGCCATCCTGATTGTGAGATGTAAAGTCACTCAATAATGACAGATTCAGAAATCAGTTAGTGGGCAGTTAGTGTGCATTAGCCGAAAGCGTGCGCCCATTGTGGCGCACGCTTTCAAGTTCAGCTTCAGTTTGATGACGGACCGTGGGCTCGAACCCCGAACCTGGTGATTAAGAGTTCTGCTAATAGCGTGTCCGGTGGTCACACGTCATGTCGATCCGTACTGAAAATAGAGTATAAGACTAGGATTAGTAACCCTACATCCCCCACCATATTGAACCGTTTGTGGGCGAGTTAGTGGGCAGAGGCACTTGTCAGCGGATTAAAGTTGTACGTCAACCATCCGCAGAGTGTCGCATCCTTTCGTTTCGTACTCAACAACTGTCGTGCAGCGATGCTGAAAAGCGGAGGATGATACACAGTCCGGCAGCAAAATAGCAGCAGATGGAAGTATGAGCTGCCCGTCAGGCTCTGACAGAAAAATCGAAACTTCTGCGGATGACGACTGACAAACATCCGACCTACAGGAAGGCAATTCGCTGGATCGTCGTACGAAAGTTGCTGCATCGTCAGAATCAGTACCTAAACAAGTACCTAAACATCCGT
>CAYTAO010000073.1:394-11810 GCA_964435915.1 uncultured Dehalococcoidales bacterium | reverse complement strand
TGGATGTACAGAATGATCTCCACCGATGCCCCCTTGCGCGAGAAGATCGGTCTCATGTGGCACGGTATCTTCGCAACTGGCTATGCCAAGCTCGCAAACGGCAAGGTGCTCCACGACCAGATCCGAATGTTCGAACGACACGGCATGGGCAGCTTCAAAACTCTGCTGATCGAACTGTCAAAAGACCCAGCCATGATCATGTGGCTCGACAACTCGGAAAATCACAACGGCTCAGTCAACGAAAATTACGGTCGTAAACACCTCAAACACATCATAGACATCATCTGCAAGCAACCGGCAACAGCAGCCTTCCTCTCCCGCCACATCTACAGCTTCTTCGTTGCCGACGAACCGCCAGTACCGGAATGGCCTTACAAAGACCCCGTCGATCCCGCCGCGATAGCTGCACTCTCGAAGGTCTACTTCGACAGCAATTACAGCATCACGGAAATGCTACGATTCCTATTTAAATCCGACTTCTTCAAGTCAGAAAACGCCCGCTACAAGCGCGTAAAAAGCCCAGCTGAACTGATGGCCGGGGTGCTGCGTCTTACCGAAGAGTTCGATCGACCCAAAAGCGACATGATCCCGACCGCCCTACAAACGTCATACATGGGCCAGTGGCTGCTGAACCCACCGTCAGTCGAAGGCTGGCATTGGGGCACGGAGTGGATCGATTCCGGAGCACTCGTCGAGCGAGTCAACTTCGCATCCGAGCGTCTTGGCAATCTCGATAGCCCCGGCGTCCAAACACTCATCGACCGAATACTCGCTAGCAGCAGCGATGCCCTAACGGCCGAACAAATGGTCACCAGCGCGCTGGGTGAACTATCGATCAGTACAGTCTCCGATAAAACCCGATCAGCACTCATCGACTTCGCAGAGGCACAACTCTCCCAAACGCCAGAAAAATCAGATGACAACGCGGAGCGAGCTCAGGTCGCGAACATCCTGAAGCTCGTCGGTGCAACCCCCGAATTCCAGAGAGCATAAGCAGTTCGGAAAACCTCATGACCACACAAACCCGCACAGCACGAATCACATACAACCGCACGATAGGCGTTGCCGCGATGGAAGGCCGCGGGTTCTACTACCCCTGGTCCGGAGCCGTCGCAAGCGACGGAAAAATCTACATCCTCGGGCGTGGAGCTGACAATGACACGCGAGGCGTCCGGGTAACTGTGTTGAACATGGAAGAAGAGTACTTCGGAACGTTTGGATCGTACGGTACCGGAGCAGGTCAGGCGATCTGGAACGCCGGAATAGCCATCGATAGTCAACAGCTACTCTTTACCAGCGACGAGCACCTGAACAGGATCTTGGTCCGTACGCTAGACGGCAAGTTACTCAACACGTGGGGAGAAACAGGCACTGGACAAGGCCAACTAAACGGTCCGAACGGAATCGTGTTCAATTCGAACGACGAACTGCTAGTTAGCGATCATCTGAATGGCCGTATCCAAAAATTCACCACTGACGGCAAACACCTTTCAACCTTTGGCGAACAAGGTTCTGAGGATGGCCAACTGAACCTGCCATGGGGGGTGTGCGTCGATACCGCCGACAACATCTACGTCGCCGACTGGGGCAACGACCGAATCGCGAAGTTCGATGCAGGCGGAGTCTTTCTCACAAACTTCGGATCACTCGGTCACGAAGAAGGTGAACTCAACGCGCCATCAGATGTCTTTGTCGATTCCGACGGCTACATCTACGTCGCCGACTGGGGCAACCAGCGTATTCAGGTTCTCGACTCCGAAGGCACTTTCATCCAGCTGCACCGTGGAGAGTCAACACTCTCGAAGTGGGCACATGAATTCCTCGACACCAACACCGAAGAAAAAGCCGCGCGAAACACCGCCAATCTCGATCTCGATCTCGAATTCAACACAGACGACCCGCATGAGCAGTCAGCTCACATCGAAAAGTACTTCTGGGGACCGACGTCGATAACGATGGACAACGACGGGCATCTACTCGTCGTCGACAGCAATCGTCACAGGGTTCAGGTGTTCGACGTCCCGTCATCTGACTGATCAACGAACCCAGTAACGTACTAGATCCAACGACGGGTCCGACTCGTGTACCCCGCGTAAACGTCACCGAACTCTCGTTCCAGATAGGCCTCTTCGCGTCGAATCACCAGCACGGTAAGCAACGCCGCCCCGACGAACGCCGCTATCAGCACTGCCACTGCGTTAAACGCGACCGCCAGACCAGTCGCTATTAAAAGAAAACCCACGTAAATCGGGTTTCGAGTGCGCCTGAACGGACCCGACACCACAAGCATCTTAGTCGGATGCCCCGGATCAGGATGCTCACCGTGAGCACGCATAGTCATAAAGCTCCAGGCGATTAATCCCAGCCCAGTCAAAACCAATACTACACCGATCATCACACCCAGAATCCCCCCCAAAATACCGACCTTATACAAGAACAGATGAACCAGGATACCAACCAGTACCGGCACGCCAAAAATCACCGGAGGAATAGCAGGCAACTTCAGTCCCGGCCGTTCTTTATTACCACTCCCATTGTTAGCCATAATTACTCAGTCCCCGCACTCCTACCACCCTCTCCCTCAGGGATAGGGCTGGATGAAGGGTAATGACCGCGGCGCAGGGTAACGAAGACAAACCACGCCAACCCTAAAAAGCTCTACGTTCCCTACTTCATCAAACTCTGGCTAAACGGCCTACCCTCACGCTCACGCAACGCAACATTCACACGCAGCTTCTCCAACGTCTGCTGCAAAGTAAGTTGACCCTGCGGAACCTCGTGATCGTCAAAAAACGCAATCACATCGTCAGCCTGCCCAGGCGTACTCAGCGAAGTTACACCCGACAGCATCCGAACAATACTGTTCGACGGAAAGTCATCGTTGATCTTGTCCCAGTTGTCCTTAATGAACTCCCACGCCAGGTAACCCTGATCCTTGTTCCGCATGCAAACAGCAAGCAAATACGGAGCGTCCTGAGTTCGAACCGTACCATCCAGCGACATCACCAGTGTGCGGTTCATCTCGTCCTGGCCAGGGAACGCCGCAAGCGCCGACTGGTACCGACGTTCTTCCTGCGGTGTCGCGGAGTTCTTGTACTTCTCCAAAAATACCTCATACTTTGCCGTATCACCATTCGCAGCAACCACACCGGTAGCAGCAGCCGCAATGTTCGGCTCAACCGATCCCGCATGGTTCAAATACGAATCGTGCAGATCCGAAGCGTTCTTGATCACAAGTGCATCGTCACCGACGTTTGCCAGCAAACGAATAAATAGACCACGTAGCTCAAGATCTCGTGACGTATCACTCTCTGAAGGCTCCCAGCCAAGTCGGTCCAAAGCAGGCTGCGCCAAATCACGAATAACCGCCTTGTACTGCAGCTCAGCTTCACCCTCAACCAACTTGTTGAGCCCCACAAGGCAGCCCGAAAGAACAGTCCACACATCAAGGTCGGTCTCATTCTGGAAGCTCCCTGCGAAATCCAGAAAGTCCGTCGCTGAAGTACGACCAGCCATCATCGATGACCAGGTGTCGTCGACCAGCCCATACCGCTCGATCGGAGTCAGATTCTCGAACATGCTCTCCGAGAGTGCCGTTAGCATCTCGGCCGAGTAACGGGCACGGAAGAATCCACTTCCACCTGCGTTCGCCGATGCCCACACTGCAGGGGATTCAAATTTTATCTCCGCAGACTTCTCTTCGAGGAGATACCGAACCTCTACAACACCAGAATCCGTGCCGATCTTCATTACGACCGGTACCGACCATATCGTCGTGTCGGCTTCATCCCCCTCGGTGTATAGGAATCGCTCCTGTGACAACGTAATTGTGGAACCATCCCCAGAAATCGAAGCACTAACCAACGGGTAACCCTTCTGGAAAATCCACGAATCCATGATCCGGCGAACCGGCAGCCGAGTCACATGCTCAATCGCATCCCACAGATCGTTCGTCTCGGTGTTCGCATACTTGTGTTTGTTTAAGTAGTAGCTGATCCCGTCTTTGAACTCTTCCTCGCCAAGAAATTGCTCAAGCATCCGCAGTACTGACCCGCCCTTTTCGTAGTTCAATATATGTAACATCGCCTCGGCGTCTTCGGGCGAATTAACCTCGACTTCGATCGGGCGTTTGTTTGCCAAGGAGTCGACATCAAACGCCATCGAGCGTTCGAGGCTGAACTGGTTCCAGCGACCCCATTCACTGTTGAAATTGTCCGACGACATGGTCGCCATGAACGTCGCAAAAGCCTCGTTCAGCCAGATACCGTTCCACCACTCCATCGTCACCAGATCACCGAACCACATGTGAGCGATTTCGTGCGCAATAACATCCGCAACCCGAAGCAACTCGGGCTCGGTCGAACGTGACTTATCGACAAGCAACAGAACCTCACGGTACGTAATGCAACCCAGGTTCTCCATCGCACCAAACGCAAAATCGGGAACCGCCACCATGTCGAGTTTTTGGCCCGGGTACGGAATTCCATAGTATTCGGTAAAGAATTTCAGAGCGAACGCACCTGACTCCAGCGCGTAATCGGTGAGATGGCCCTTGCCAATCGGGTGCACGATCCGCAGTGGCACGCCATCAACATTAACCGGATCAGTCGCCTCGAACGGACCCACGATGAACGCAACCAGATAGGTCGACATAACCATCGTGTCTTCAAATACGATTTCTTTACGCCCATCACCAAGACTGGTTTCAAAAATAGTTGGGCCGTTCGACACCGCGAACTCGCCCTCGGGTACAACAAGCGTCACGCCGTACGACGCCTTGAACGCCGGCTCATCAAAACACGGGAACGCCCTGCGTGCTGAAGTGCTTTCGAACTGGGTCGTTGCAATCGTGTGCTCAATACCATCATCATCGGTGAAAACCGATCGGTAAAAGCCACGAAGCTGGTCGTTGAGGATCCCGGTGAACTCGGCGACGATCGTGTACGGACCCGCCGACAACTCCGAGTCGAAACTCAGTGTCGCTCGCTCCATCTCCTCGTCATGCGTGACTTCTGAAGTCTCAACCCTCGTGCCCACGGCATCAAGCAGTGAAGCCGTGGAAATAACCAGTTCGGACGAGTTGATCTGGATATCATCTGTTGCCTGACCAACCTCTACCTCGATCTCAACGCTACCCGAAAAAGTGGCTTCAGCAAGATCGGGTTCGAGATGTATTCGGTAGTGCGAAGGCACAACAAAAGAGGGTAGGCGATGTGGATTTGACGCGGCGTCGGGCAAGTTTCTCTCCAGTTCAACAAAACGTATCTCCGGAGCCTACAACGAGCTTGCGCAACGCGCTACAGTCCTCAAGCAGTCAAAACTGTCAGCGAGTCGCTCCAATCTCCCGTCAAGTCGGGAGGATCAGCAACATAGGAGGATCCTGCGATCACCGGGATCCTCCACTTCTATTTCGTAAGGCGATATTTCGGGTAACCGTAGACGATAACTAACCCGCGGTCATGCCCATAATAATTTCGATCGCTGACTCCATATCGGTCACCCTCGGATGCGCTGAGTAGTTCGGATACCCGTTGTACCGATCGATAAGAATCGGTCGCATACCGGTGTTTTCAGCACCGAAAATATCGGACTCAAGCTGATCCCCAACAACCGCAGCCTCACCAGCCAGCACTCCCGACTTAGCCAGCGCCGCGTCAAATATTCGCCGATCTGGCTTCTCGAACCCAGTTTCGCCTGAAGTAACCGCAAAATCTACGTGACCCGTAAGCCCCATATCGTCCAGCAATCTCTGGCTACCCACGTTCATGTTGGATATCACTCCCACAATCAAACCCGCTGCCCTGAGCCGATCAAGTCCGTCAATCACATCAAGGAACAGAGCGATACGATACTCCTGCTTCCGCACCTCCGACCAGATTTCACCCGCCAACGTGAGATCAACTTCATGGCCAGCTCCCTTAAGCACTAGTTGCTCGAATCGAGCGAAAAACGTCCATCGCTCATTACCATTCATGGTTCGTACAGGCTTACGAACGTTTTGACTCGTCATAAACTCGTCGGCCATGTGATAACCGGCATCAACGCCTTCCTTCGTAAGACTCAGTCCGAATTTTTCAACAGCTTGACCCTGTATCTGCTCTCGTGGCGGATCAAATCCAGCGAGCGTGCCATAGATATCAAAAAACACTGCCTTCAGCACGTTACCCATTTCGTTCTCCGCTCATTTTAAGGATCCAACCGGCTGAACCGTTAGCGCAGCCACACCTACCCAGCCTGCTCCCACAGATTTGAGAGCATCGATGGCGACCTTCACAGTACTTCCCGTCGTCTACCGGAGGCACGACGAAGACTAAGACCTCTTCGTCTCCGAAGACGCCGAACTCTAAAACTGGCAACATTCACAGCGTCCGGGTTCCTACTCAACCGGTGTGTACTCGTAAATCACGACCGGCGTATCGAGACCCGCCTCAATCAAATTCGAAGTCGGATATACCTGAACAAGTCCATCCGTCTTCATCCTCGCGAACTTCTTTAGTCCCGCCTCTGAGTACTTGGCACGCTCCATCTCTCCCACGTAAACGTACCTAATGTTGTACTTGTCGAGAGTTGTTAGAGCCGTACTACGTTGCGAATTCTCGAAGAACTGATCAACTTCAACTCGCCTGCGGGTAACAGTCGACGCGTATCCAACTCGCTGCTGCCTCTGGTGCCAGTCCCAGCCAATCACCGCAGGCAACCCGGTATTGATCGAAATACGATTGCCCCAACGATACTGGTCACTCAGTCCCTCGATAATCACCGGTGAGCCCTCGATGTTCTCCTGCATCCACTCGATAGCATCGAAGTCGTACTTCAGCGTCAGAGGTCCTTCTTTATCGACGTATATCGCCGATTCCATGTACGCCATCCCGTCAAGCGCCAATCCACTCTGCTCAAATCGGAGCGAGTTCCTATGACGTGCACCAAGGACTGGATAGACCATCACTCCGATCACCAGCACAGCGAGAAGCCCCATCCACACCCCTCGACCTACTTGAAGGTTCTTGAAAGAAAGCTTGCCCGCATCGGCAAGGAACCACAGAAAATACGCCGAAGCCATTGCAAGCAACACCCACGCCTGTAGATAGAACTTGAATACAGTGTTCATCCGGTCGATGTCGTCTTTGACCGTGAATACATCCACACCGGCGCCAAGCGCCATCGCCATCGCCACCATGCCAACTGCTACCAGTGAATACCTCGCACCCGGTATTCCTGCACGGTACGAAATCAATCCTGTCCCAAGCACAGAAGCACCGACCACCACGACAAACGCGATCGTCGCGAACCCGGTAAGGACAAGTGACGCAACTACTGCAATCACTAAGACCAAAACTATATGCCATGTCCAACCAGCAGCGCCAGATCCCGGCATCGGAGCGTTCGTAACACTTGCCAGCGCATCAGCTAACCGCTCTCGCCACATGTACACAAGCCAGCCGATTGTTAGCAGTAAAAATACCGAATGAATGGTGATGTACTGCAGCAAATCGGTTGTGAATCGGCTCTTGATCACACCGTTGTTGAACAGCTCGAAGTTGGAATTGAACGGCAGGAACACAAAGTGTCCAACGATCAACACAAACGCAGTGCTACCCACTCCAACCATCAATCGAGAAATCAGTCCACGCCCAGACGTCATCAGATGTCCGCCACCGATGAATCCACCCGCTAGCAGAAGCTGGGTCGGGAAGTCCCATGCATTAATCGTTCGAAGCGAACCTACCAGAACACTCAGAACGAACAGCCCTGCCAGTGATTCGACGACCGGTCGCTTCCGGCCGATCCTCAGGTAAACCGAAATAGTCGCAGCAAATGCCGTTATGGCTATTGGGATAGCGATCAGGTGCGCGTGAAGGTCCGCAAACAGGAACGTGAAGAACGGAAATTCTGTGATCTCGTGTCCAGGTGGATCTGGAGGCATCATGCGCGAGCTACGCCAGAAATCAAACTGACCGAACGGTCCGTCCTGTAAGAAGGTTCTAGAAGCGCCCTGCAAAACCTGCAGAAGCCCATCGATATTTCCTGCGATAACCACCAGCACGACTGCAGCCAATCCTGCGTAAACTGGAGACCTTCGAGACCATGCGGGGACACGCCTCGCACGCAGTGTCAACTCGGCAAGACCACTCACAATCGAATAGACACCGCCCACAGTCAAAGCAAACAACAACGGCACCGCAAGGTTGTACGCAACCGACGGCACAACTCCCGTGAACCGAATCAACGAAGCAACAATGAACTGCCCGAAATAGTAATAGTTCAAATATCCACCGGCGTACCAGGGATCGTATGGAGGTAACATCGATGACTTCACTACCGCGTTGAGGTAAGCGAAGTCCATCGGTTTCTCTCCACCCTTCCATGGATGCCACAGATCAGGATTCGCCGCACGGATCAAAAGGAACGCCACGTATGCGAGCAAGATCAGAATTTCCATCCTCACGAACCGTTTAGCATTCGATCTCAGATGGTTTTTCACATCACCGCCAGTTGCCCTCAACGTTAAATAAGAAACAATCGCCAACAACAAAACGGCCAGCAACACAGACAAGAAACTGAATTGAACAACGTTCAAACTAACGAGCAGCCAGGTGGCAGTAGCCACAAGCAAAAGCCCAAGCGGTTTAGCGAACAGGTAACCACGGTCGGGCCACGGCCTGAATACAACGAAAGCTATTGGAAGCACTACAAGCGCGAACAGTTGTGCTGCGATATACCAGACGATTGGTGTTATCCAGTCAGGCAGCCACCGCGAAAACGCAATCAAAGTCCACGTGCCACCAGCTTGTTGTTTCTCGGCATCTTCGTCTGAAAGAAGCAACCCGGCCTCAATCGGCGTGACTTTGAACGCATTAAAACGCGAAGAACCTATCTCATCATTCAGCTGTCGAGTCGAGAGTCGGTCTTTGTTGAAAAATATAAAAGTCTGCGGATGTTCATAAACCGAGAAACTCTCATCAGCCCAACCGAATCCTGCAGTAAATAACCCGGCCGACGGCTCTTGAAATCTCTTCGGCGGACCGAAGTCCAATCTGGCAAACGGATCTTCGTAATAGTCGACTCCAAGCCCACCAACATATCGACCGTTCGAGAACGCCAGATCATATCCAAGCTCACCCGAGAAAAGCTTTTCGTAGAACACCGTCGTGAGCGGGTAGCGCTCCGGTAATCGAGGAATCGTCGCGTAGAGCCTGTTGCTCAACAACACGAAATACTCCGATTCTGCGAGAAGCGCTGTCAGTTCGTCGAATTTCTTTTTGTTCTCCCCGTTGTACAGATCGGCCCGATTGTGCATCCGCAATCCAACCACACTAGGAATGCCCTCTTCCCAGTGTTCCTGCAGGACATTAGAACCCGGCCGGGCATTCATCTCCAACCATTTCGAAACTTCGTTCAGGGGGTGCTGACCCTGATACACATTCATAAACGATAGTGAATAGTGAGCCGTGAACAAAAGCACCAACGAAATCGGCAACACCTGCAACCAGCGCCGATTCGGTTGCAATGACTTAATAACTTCGAACGCCCACCACAGAACTCGCGCACCGTACAGGATCAGAAACGGCACGATAGGCATCATGTACCGCATGAACTTCACGTCGAACCACCCGGTAATCATCAGATACGGCAGCACCCACGCCAGAATCACCAGATCAGCTTTTCGCCGGGCAAGCACTCCCGCAACCACCGCACCAATCAGCCCCAGCCACACTGTTATTCCGAGAGCAGGACCGAGTCCCCACGTCCCCAGCTGGAGGATCTGGTAGATGTATCTGGGCGTATCCTCGTACTGGCGAGTAAACGGAAAATCGACTTCACGACGAACCATCTCACCCTGCGTCGATATGCTGTCGACATAGGTAGCAAAATCCAGAAACATGTACGGCTGGGTGATAACAAGAGTCACCAAAACCGCGACCGCGGTAATCACAATGTTTTTGAACGAGTCCCACTGCCGACCAGCAGCCGCATCTGACCCTATTCCGTCTGAGTCAAACCGATCACCCTTGGTCGATATCGAATAAATAAGGTGCGATAAGACCAGCGCCAGCCCCAACGGCAACACAGAGAACTTTGTCGCCATTGCAAAGCCAAACATCACTCCCGCAAGCACCGAATCGCGCCGGCGGCCCTCCTGCGCAACACGTAACGAATAGAAGATCGTGGCAACGATGAACGTCGTCATGAACGTTTCGACTGCGAAGAAGTGACTCAGCTGTATTTGCTGCACAGCAATCGCCGAAAGTAAAGCCGCAAGCAAACCAACCCGGCTGCTAAACACAGCTCTTCCTATGAGGAATACGAGAAATACCGTTGCCGTATCGGATAGCGCAGAAAGCGCTCGACCCGCGTATCTCAGCTCGAACAGGCTCATCCACTTGTAGGGAGCAACCGCGTATTGAACCGCTTTCAACGAATAATGAGGCAGACTACCCCAATTGAACGACCCCGGATTCAGAGTGCTGAGATCTGGTTCCAGAACGTTCGACCACTCGTCGCCTTCAGGTACCTCTATATCGTAAACTTGCGATAGAAATGCGCGCTCATCAGGATGAAATAGCCCACCCTGATCCCAATTAATCCCATACAACCGCAACACGACAGCCAGTAGCAAGATGAGGGCAAGAGCATAGCGCGTTGAAACCCTCGGCATTGAAAACCGTCTAACAGGCTCTTTTAACCGAGATTCACTCGCTGAGTAGGCGTCAATAACGAAATCCGAGCCTTGCTCAAAATCACTATTTCTCAAGGACACATGCCCCCGTCAACCACACGATTATTCAATTCGTAACTGTTAGATTCACGCATGAAGGAGAATTCTATCGTCGAGCGCCCGTCTGGCGCAGTAAGCTGCTGCTGCCTTGAACAGCAACATTCCTAGTACTCAGTACATACGTACCTCTCAATTCGACCTCACCAATTCAAAATCTCTCGTAAGTTTGACCACCGACTTTCCCGCCCATACGCTTAATTTCGGCGTATTTACAAATACATAAAAATAATTGAAAGTAAGAATTCTCCGTTGACCACCTCCGAAACTCAGCAGCTCGTCTCAAGCACATTTGATCGAACCATGCTGCCCAATGGCCTGAGAATTCTCACCAGCACATTTCGCCACACCAACGCAGTCAGCATCATCTTCCTGTTCGGTGCCGGCTCTCGGTACGAAACTCCTGAACTCGCAGGAGCATCCCATCTTTTCGAGCATATGCTGTTCAAGGGAACACCCGGTCGGCCAACACCCCGAGAGATTTCAGAGGTAGTAGAGGGTGTAGGCGGAACGCTCAACGCGTTCTCCGATAGAGAAGTCACCGGATACTGTTGTCGGCTCGCCCAACCTCACTACCGTGAAGGTATCGAACTCCTTTCCGACATGGCACTCAACTCGCTATTTAAAGAAGACGACATCGCC
>CAYTAO010000073.1:0-384 GCA_964435915.1 uncultured Dehalococcoidales bacterium | reverse complement strand
CGCCAAGGAAAAGCAGGTCGTGTACGAAGAGATACGTGCAGCGTTCGACTCACCCGGCGCACGTACCTCGGTGATGCTCGACGAGCTACTATGGCCCGAGCAGCCAATGGGCAGAGACATCGCCGGCTCGGTCGAATCGGTCGGAGCGATCTCACGTGCCGAGATGCTCAAGTACCTCGAAACGCAATACGTCGCATCGAACACAGTAATCGCCGTAGCCGGAAACATCGAACACTCTGACGTCGTCGAACAGATCCGCACGCTACTCGGCGGTCTCCACGATGGCGAGATTCTCCCGATGTTCCCATACGAGCCCAAAACACCAGAAAAACGAGTCGCCCTCGACCACCGCCACACCGCACAGGCCCACCTCGCGCTCGGCTT
>CAYTAO010000072.1:9221-12280 GCA_964435915.1 uncultured Dehalococcoidales bacterium | reverse complement strand
GCACAAATTTACGACCAAGTCATACGAGATCACATCATCGGGCTCGCAATCTTTAATACAGCCGTCAATTCGTTCTTCAAGCCGATCTTTTAATCACCAGCTTTTCTTTCGTGCCCTCTTCGACCTGCTTTCGATCAAGAGGAATGAAATGGTGTTCGTTCCGCAGCCACGAGGACAACTGGTCACAGTAGTTATCACTTCCAGGATTACCCGATTGACCAGCAGCATCAACGGCCCAAAGCCCCGGAGGATCATCTGCCAGGTCTGCCGTCAAACGATAGTTAGCGCCCATCACTGCCATGTAGTTTGGATCGAACCCTGTGTTGGACACAGTTATTCCGCTGCCGCTCACCGGATTGCCACCGCGGCCCAGGTGCTTGAATATTCCACCTCGGCTGGAGATTGGGTGAGGCAAGTCAACCTTGTGAATCGCACCGTAGTTCCAGCTAGTTCTATCATCACCCAGATCCTCAATAAGGCCATCGATTGTCCGCTCCATCGCCCTGCGAACAGCCTTGGTCCGCTCGCCCGGAACGAACCAACCAGCAGTGTCTTCCGACAGGAGCTCAGTCGACAAACCACTCACAGCACCCGCCATCAACGGCACTAGGTCTTCGTCGAACCGCGCAGCCGAAACTTCCCTCGACCAGTTCGTAAAAAAGATCTCAAATAGAGACGCCCCAACACTGTCGGTAGACATCCTACCGTCCCAATCCCTCAAAATGCGGATCTCTTCTACAAGGCTTCTTCCCAAGGAGGATTCCAACAGCTTTATCAGGCCGGGGACGGCATCGACTGCCCGTGCCGAAAGTACATCCATCTGCATGTCGACCATGTTTTCACGTGTGTGATCCGCACGCTCTTCGATCATCTCTCGTATTCGAAGTGCCCTGTACCCACTGCTCCAAACACCAGAAAGCGGGTAAGGAAAGTCTTCCGGGGCAGTACGGTTGTTCGCCGAACGAATCCAGCCACTGGGGGGATCCACAATTGAAGGCATATCTTCGAACGGAATGGTCTCGTTCCACTGATGCTCAGGATCCCACCCAGGACGATAACCTCGAGTCCAGTTTTCTTTAATCGGCAATTTGCCAGTCGCCTGATACCCGATACGCCCTTCAATATCGGCAAATCCGATACTCAACGTCGGCACAGTCCAGGGTCGGAGCGCCTCACGGAACTCATCGACATTGCCAGCCAGGCTCATACTCATCATGCTGGTAATTTCATCGCACGGTTCAGTCCCCATCCACCGTAACGAAACAGGTCCGGTATCTCTGGCCTGCTCAGGAAGTATGGCATCGACTATCGGACCATTCCTCGTCTGTCTAATCGTCCTGACAACTGAATCCTCATCCTTCACCAGTATTGTCTCTTCGATCTCAGTCGCCAACTCCCATTCATTGTCGTACAGGAAGCTACCCGGCTGGTCAGGATTCTCCCTCTCCTGATACAGATCTCTCTGTGCGCAGATGTTATTCGTCAGGCCCCACGCAACCTTTTCATTACGACCAAAAATTATTCCCGGAACTCCGGCATAACCCGTTCCTGTCGCGTTGAATCTCGCTCCAGAAAGGTGAACCTCGTACCAACAGGAAACGCTCCCGAAGGCAATGTGCGGATCGCTCGCAAGCAGTGGTAACCCGCTCGCAGTAAGCTGGCCATCGATCGTCCAGTTATTGCTTCCTTCACCCTCCGACGAGTCGCTAATCGTTTCGCCTACTCGGATTCCACCCGAATGATTTGACGGGTACACACCCGGAGAGAGAATACTTTCGTCTTCAGCCTCTCCAGTGAGGAAGGCAGCATAGTGATCAGCATCGTTGAGCGCTCGATGCGCAAGCTCAGGAATGACTATTACCGGCAAGCGCCCCGTGAGATACCAGCGGAACTCGCCCCAGACAGCGACTGAATCCACTGGTGACCACGGCTCCGGTTCGTAACCCAATAGATCGAACTCGATCGGCGACAGATCATCAAGCTCTGCAATGAACGCGTTCACCCCATTCGAAAACGCCTCGAGTCGACCGTGAGTCTCCGACGACAACCTGCGCACTTCTGCTTCGGCGAGCCGGTTTATACCAACCGTACGAGCCACCGTGTCCAACTCGATCCCCGATGACCCAAGAACCTCCGAGAGACGCCCCATCGCTTTGCGACGCAAATAATCCATCTGCCACAGTCGATCCTGCGCCATTGCATACCCGTAACCAAAGAAAAGGTCCTCATCACGCTCAGCGTAGATGTGAGGTATGCCCCACTCGTCCCGAAGTATCTCCACGTCGGCTGAAGCGGTCCTCACGCCCCCTGTAGACGGCACTCTGGCAGCCAACTGCTTCGACCACCACTCATCAAACTGCTCGCGAGTGAAATTCGCTTCGGAACAGAAGTCTTCGATCGATCCGCCAGCACCAAGTTTTATGAGCAACGATTTATCTGACGCATCCATGTTTATTCTCCGGTCATCTGGACTGTAAAACGAATTCGTCACACTAAACGAAATGCGTATTATTTTTCAATTTTCGGAGCATACCGCGTGCGTGAAACATAATCAGCGGAACAACAACCAATTTTCTTGCAACGATTCGAACGACACCGATCAACCGCGAATCGCTAAATTGACCAACATAGCCGACTCTACCTGTGGTAAAACTACGTCCGAACGATTACTTACCAACACCACAACGGTATTCAGAAATATTTAAACGGCACCAAGGCTTCCGGAGAAA
Organism: uncultured Dehalococcoidales bacterium; assembly: GCA_964435915.1. GTDB lineage: Bacteria > Chloroflexota > Dehalococcoidia > Lucifugimonadales > Lucifugimonadaceae > Lucifugimonas. Next base: position 9,551 of record CAYTAO010000072.1, on the reverse strand, counting down.
ACATTGAGCGGAATATACGAAGAGTTCGGAGTAACCCCGGGCATTAACGCACGCGGCAACCAAACATTACTTGGGGGTTCGACACCGCCACCGGAAGTTCAAGCCGCAATGGACGAAGCAATGAACTCCGGATATGTGGTGTTCGAAGAACTCCTACGCAAGACCGGCGACTTTATCGCCGATTTGCTCGGAACAGAACAGGCCTTCGTTACATCTGGTGCTGCAGCCGCAATTTCATTGGGCACTGCAGCTGCTCTCGCTGGACAGGATCGCGACAAGATGTCGAAAATTCCCGACACTTCCAGTTTCGACCGCAATGCACTCGTGTTC
>CAYTAO010000072.1:0-9211 GCA_964435915.1 uncultured Dehalococcoidales bacterium | reverse complement strand
CAGAAGGGCCAGGACTACACGTACAAACGTTGCTTCACTCTCGCCGGAGCAAAGCTAGTCGAAATCGGACGAGAAGACGGCTGCACGGTCGAAGAGATGGAAGCTGCCATCGGGCCAAAAACCGTCGGTATTGCTTTTTATGAGAGCGGACTCTGGGGTGACGAGTGGGTGTCAATCGAAGAGGCACGTGCCCTCGCCGACAAGCACGACATTCGGTTAATCGTCGATGCGGCGGGGCAGATCTACCCGCTCGACCAGTTCACCAAGACCGCACAGATGGGTGACGTCGTCGCGTTTGGAGCCAAATACATCGGTTCTCCTCACTCCACGGGAATCTGCACAGGACGAGCCGAATTCGTCGAATCAGCGTTCATGCAGAACTTCATCGGGTTTGAAATGGCAGGCATAAAGGGCCTTGCAAGACCATATGGCCGACCCTATAAAACCGACCGTGGCGAAGTGATCGGTGTTGCCGCAGCAATACGTCGGTGGTTCACCATCAACCATGAAGAGCGGCTCGAGATGGAAGAAGCCAAGCGAACGGCGTTCCAGCGAGGTCTCAAGGACGTGCCAGGAGTTGAAGTAAAGATTCCAAACGTGCCACAACTTGGGCCCAACGTCGTGGCCTTCGTTCACTTCGACCCGGCAGTAACCGGCATAGACGGACACGAGGTCATCAAGCAACTCGAAGAGAGCGACCCTCCGATCTGGACCCGAACTCACGACGATGGCGGCTCAATCGGCATCGGTGTTCAAATGCTATCCGATGAGGAAGTAGAAGCCATCGTGCAGAGGATCAAAGAAATCCTCGCCTGAAAGAGGCCCTCTCGGCGCACTCCTCCTCCCTCTCCGAGCGGAGAGGGCTGGGGGTGAGGGAGATACTACCCACACCAACAAGTGACCAGGACAGCCCATCCGCCTACAACCGCGGCGCCATCTCTGTCGGCTCGTAAAAATACCCTGCAGTCGAAAAATACTCTCCAGAGTTCTCAGCAGGATTCTCATCGAGTATCGCAGTAACTTCTGCGTAATCATCCGAAGTCAGCTCCCACTCAACCGCAGCAACGTTTTGCTTAACCTGCTCAGGCGAACTAGCACCGGCAATCACCGACGCCACGATCGGCTCCGCAAGCAACCACGCGAATGCCAGTTCAAGCACGTTGTGACCACGTTCCTTCGCCCAATTGTCCAACGTCCTCACTAGTTCGAGGTTATGTGGAGTGATCCAACGATCGCTCGTCACTTGCTCGAGTGCCATACGTGTACCCGCCGGTGCGGTCCCAGTCGCCAGCGCCTTGCCCGAAAGCATGCCGGCAGCGAGCGGTAAATAAGGAACAACCCCAATACCCAGTTCCCGGCAAGCAGGAATTATCTCGGCCTCGGCCGAACGCGCCATCATCGAATAAGCAAACTCCGAAGCCGCGATCGGAGTTAGTCCGTTCTGTTTGTTAGTCCAGTGGGCTTCAGTCAATCGCCACGCCTCGATATTGCAGGCCATCGTATAGAGAATTTTACCGTCTCGAACCAGATCATCGAGAGCACGTAGCGTCTCCTCGATCGGCATTCTCGTATCGGGTCGATGAATCATGTACACATCGATGTAGTCGGTCTGCAATCGGGCCAGACTCTCTTCAACCGATCTGATCACAAATGCACGTGCCCCACCGAAATTGTTAGGACCCTGTCGCCGCATGCTTCCAAACTTCGTACCAATCAGCATGTCGTCACGCCGTCCCTTAAGGGCATGACCGATGTACTCCTCAGACAAACCCTTACCATAAACATTCGATGTGTCTATGAAGTTGACGCCACAGTCGATCGCAGCATGAATGATCTTCGCCGACTCTGGCCTATCCCGCCTATCCGGCTCGCCAAAACTATTTGCGCCGAGCCCTATTTCAGAAACTTCTAATCCTGTTTTTCCGAGATGCCTGTATTTCAATCGAAACCTACGTCATGTCTTGCTGTGTATGAAAGATCGGGCGATTATAGGCGCGTCCTGAACATCTGAAGACAAACAAACACTGGAGTTCGCATGACTGAGTCGACGCGATCGAATCTTGTCTACATTTTTACCGACCAACAAAGAGTCGACACAATGGCGACCCATTAACTCCCACCCGAATAGATAGGGAGGGGAGGAGCAATCGCCTCTACGGCAGGTTCAAATCAGTCGTTGGGCGTTCCGATATATCGTCTTTCGCCATGCCGTCGTAATCGAACTTCACTACGCCATCTCGAAGAGTCATCTGGTTTATCAGACGACCTTCAGCTCGCAAGATACGGGGTCCGCTATCACCTGAATCCGAAAGCCCGGCAGGACGGTCCTGAAACTCCAGAACAGTGATATCAGCCGGCGCACCAGCAGTAAGAGTCCCGAGTTCAGTGTGGCCAATCCACTTTGCCGGCTCCCACGTCGACCTTGCTACAACTTCCGCCATAGGCATACCCATAGCCAAAAACTTGCTCATCACTTCGGTCATAGTTGCCCGTGAAGTCAGAAGACTCGAACGGTGCATGTCAGTCGAGATCGTGTCAGGCGGGAACCCCTGCTCAAGCGCCGGCTGAGCCATTGCGAACGAGAAGCTAGCTCCACCATGACCAACATCAAACTTGATCCCACGCTTTCGAGCTTCGATGTAGTGAGACTTTACCTTGCCGTCGTTGCCGATAATCGGCTTGTCGTAGCCATAGCAGTGTGTCGTGCCATCGCCGGGCCGCAGTCGCTTAAGCATCTCACTAAACGGTCGAGACGGCTTCGCTTGCTGGTCAACAAGACAGAACGTGCCCGAGAGCCGAGCAGCCTCTACTCCACGATCAATCGACTCCCAGCCCATGCCCTGAAAGTGAGCGACCTTCACACCAACCAGAACATCTGAACGCTGCCGGATTTTGGCTGCAGTAAGTTCCGCATCCATATCCTCAACGTTCTGCTCCACATCACCTTCCATGCCTTGCCCAACAATGTTGAGCAGTGCGAATACCCGAACAGCAGATTTCTTAACGACATTCAGGTTGAAATCGTCGAATGTCCTCCAGCCCGAACCGCCACAGTCGACCATCGTTGTCACACCGTACGGCAGACACATCTCGTCTGGAAAAAACGAACCGTCGAAGCCTGTGCAATGAGCGTGAAGATCAATCAACCCGGGCATTACGTACTTGCCAGTCGCATCAATCACTCGCCGCCCCTGTGATGCCGGTATATCCGACTCAACGCCACCCACCAGTCTCCCGGAAATACCGACGTCCATGATTCCGTCGATACCGTTCGCGGCATCGATCACATGGCCGCCCTTGATTAAAAGGTCATAGGTAGGCATTTATCGAACATCCTTTGAAGTGAAATTTCAACCCTGCGAGCGCAGGCATTGTATCGAGGTGTTAAAGGTTAATCAGCGACCATCTGAAGTGCCGCGTTGATATAGCCATAGCAGTACGCAAAACCAACTCTGCTGGCGTTATCCCCTGCCAGGCCAGGCACATGATCTGGCATCAACATGTATTTGTAACCGGTCTCTTTGTAGACACGTATAGCCCGCAACATGTCGATATCACCCTCATCCGGGAATACCTCAACAAAATCCAAAAATCCGCCTTTAATGTTCCGAAAGTGAACGTTGAATATCTTATTTCGCTCACCGAAATAACGAATCACATCGTAAATTTGTTCGCCCGGGTTTTCTAACATCTCCGAAACAGTGCCCTGGCAGAAATTAAGACCGTGATAGTCACTCTCATGCATCGCTATGAACTTCTTAAGCCCCTCTACAGTCCCCATCACCCTGGCTACACCTCGATAAAGCCTGTCGCCAATCCCCGGATCCATCGGATGGCACGCTATCTGAACCTTGTTGGATTCGGCAATCGGAACCACTCTTTCAAGAAAATAATCGATTCGCTCCCACATCTCATCAGCGTCTGCAGCACCACCCTCAAACTCGCCCAGCGTCTGGTCCAGCTTGGAATACTCGAACGAAGAGAGCCGTGCACCACCGCGTCCATATCTCTGCTCCGTACGCATATGACCCAGAATCGTGATGTTGTACCGCAACGCCCGAATACCCGCTGCTCCCGCCTCTTCGATAAGCCGACACAGCTGATCGATCTCTTCGTCTCGTTCCTTGCTCGGCCCAAGGAATACGTTCGACGAATCGTTTTCGAACGCCGAACGCGACCCCAACGGCATCAGCGTCATATCCAACGTGATACCAAACTTCGCCAGACGTTCCATGTGAGCAGCAAACACATGTCTGTCCCACGTAGTCCAGTCGCCCGGTGGATCAGACGATATGTGATTCACACCCAGCTGGCTCAGCACCCCCAGTTCATCATCGGTAGCGGGTTGACCCTGTGTACCTAAGTACATCTAATTAATTCCTTTTGGTGATCCACGATATTCGACAAGTTTTGTTGAATATCAACTTCAAGACTGTCTATCTGGCGCACGCAAGTTTGCCTGCCTGCTGTACCGAGTCTGAACATAGACATGCTCGTCCCAGGTACCCGGCTCGTAACTACCGTCTCCCTCCGAGCCCGGCGTCGTCGTATTGCCCTTCGACGGATTAGCAGCCGCCACAACTTCATCGATATCAACACCGAGGCCCGGTCGATCAGGTACTTCTATATATCCATCAACCGTCGGAATGTGCGGCAGAGTTACGTCGTACCGAACCGGAACATCATCATGCACGCGCTCGAGTATCAAGGCATTTGGAATAGCAGCAAGAACGTGTATCGCAGCGTACTCGGCAACGGGGCCGAGCGAACCAGAATGCGGGGCTACAGAAATGTAGTGCGCCTCTGCCATCGCCGCCAACTTCATCATCTGGCTTATACCACCAATGCGACCCGTGTCTGGCTGCACCACATCAACAATCTCTTCTTCGATCAACCGTCTTACACCCCAGATATGCGAATGTCGCTCACCCGCCGCAATCGGAATGTCCACGTTGTCCTGCACCCTACGAAGAGCGTCAACATTATCGGGAGGAACGGGATCTTCGTAGAACAAAAGATTGAACTGCTCAAGCGATTTACCAACGATGATGGCGTCCTTAGTGTTATACCACGGCGGACCATGAGCATCGACCATGATGTCCATTTCGTCGCCAACCGTCTTACGAATGGTCTCCACCTTGTCGGCCACTCGGTGAACTCCACCTATTTTCACAGCCGTAAGACCCTGTGCCTTCAGTTCGAGCGCTCTTTCAGGCGTTCCCGCATGTCCGTAGGCTCGAATACGGTCTCGCATTTTTCCACCAAGCAAGTTCCACACCGGGGTGTTGAGCACCTTGCCCTTAATGTCCCAGAGAGCCATATCTATAGCGTTGATCGCACCCGATCCCGGTGTGCCGGTCATGCCAGCGCCCATCGTAGAAACAAGCATTTTCTGCCAGATTCTCTCGATATTCGTCGGGTCTTCGCCAACGACAATCGATCTCAAATCCTCAATCGCCGTCTGCACAACACGAGGCCAACCCGAACCCTCACCAATCCCCACGACACCCTCGTCCGTGTACACCTTGACGAAGCACCAGTTCCGGGAACTCCAACTCGACGCGCCAACGGATTCGGGAGCACCAGCCATCATCAAGAACGTTTTTATATCGGTAATCTTCACAGTCGCCGTGCTCCATCTTATGTCCAAGGTAAAAGGTAAAATCTAAACATAACGTAGCACGGGGTTTATTTAGATGAAGACCGACGGTGTGGAGTGTTGATCAGTCCGGTTTGTACATATAAGTGCTCAGAACCGGATTAAAAGTGGAAACTTATTGTGAGCAACCGACAATCAATATCCGCTTCGTTAATTCAATTTTTCCCTTGGTCTTCATAACTAATGACATTTGCTCCGGCATGTCTTTCAACGTCTAAATAATACTGTCGGAATGGTTCGGCAGCAGGTGTAACTCTTGAACTGAAACACTGGGCGTTTCTTCTACTGAGACAACATCGAGCGTAAATCACTAAATTAAAACGGGCGATGAAATAATTCCATCGCCCGCTTCCGCCCGCTTCGTTTGTTCTATTTGAACCCTAATCCGTTTGCAAACTAGGCATGACCGTTGAACGCTGCTGCTTGCTTGGCAAGTCGAACATCATGATCCTCAGCAAATCGCTTCACTGCGTTGAAGATCGAATCCTTATCGAGGTGTGCTTCCTTGATCACGTCGTCCTCGGTACCACCGCTCAGCCACTGGTTGTCCCAGTCGGAAGTCAGTGAGTACTTGTCGGTCAACGGACCCACACCCGTAACTGGCCACACGCGGCGAGTTCCTGTGGTTATGACCATCATGTCGAATTTCTCAGCGTCAGAAAGAACGCTGTTCTTGTACTCATCAGACTGTAGATCGAAAAGTTCTTCACTGATCGTAGCGATAACCTTTACGTTCACTCCGGCTTCTTCGAGCTTCTCAAGCGAATCGACAAGGTTCACTGTCGAGCTTGAACCCTGCGAAAGTACAACACCGTGCTTCGGCTTACTTTCGTCGTAATCACGAATCACGTAGAAACCTTTGGCTGCGGCGTTGATATCGGTGTCAGCAAACTTCGAACGGTCTGCAACAGCAAAGTCAGGTCGTGCAACCTCCATGACAATCACACCGACCTTTGGATCCCGTGCAGCAATTTCAGCTGCAGCAAAGTAGCCCGGAGCAACGTCGTTGTAATCCCAGAAGCTAAGAACGATTACCTGCCCCTTCGGAAACAGCTTCCACACCTGAGGTGCGAAGATTCCGAAGTGAGTTCGCGCGTCAGCGGCTGTCTCGGGGCCTGAGTGACCTGCAAGGACGTGTGCAACACCCATGCGGAACGGTGAATCCTGATTCTGCTGGCTCCAAACACGAAGCGGCAGGTACATCAACGGTGTGAAAGCACCGTACGAGCCCGAGATCGACCAGACACCGTTGAACTTATCAGGATCGATTGAAAGTGTCTGGCTCGTGAATCCAACGGCTGTAAGTGCGTTCCCGGCTTCCTGTATCGGGGCCTTCAAACGAGTACCAGCCTGATTGTCGAGTGGGTCGTAGTGTCCCCAGATCGATCCATCATTCACGTTAATCGACTCAGCAAGGTCGGCTGCAACAATCACGAAACGGTTATCCGTAACGTAGTTCACCCACTTGATGATTTCAGAAATCGCACGGCGAGTACCTTTGACCTCACCCGGCAATTCGTAGAGTTTGATCGCAACGTCTTTAGTCTCGCCAGTGATGTGGTTATTCGCGCTAACTGTCGCAGGCTCGACAGGCAGATTCTTCACCTGGAGTCGCTCATCTAGGAAAGGATCGGTCGTAGTGTCAACTCGTAACGGCAGGTCGTCGTTAACCATGTCCCCAAGCTCGACCAAACGGTTGGCGAGCCAGTCACCAAGACCGTTCTTTCCGAGTACCGACATCGCAATGTCGATGTTGGTCTTCATCTGCAGAAGGTTCTCGCGGGCATCAGCGGGTACACCGTCGCGAATTCCTTCAAACTTCACACCAAACTTTTCTTCAAATGTTGTTGCAAGTGCCTGGAAGTACTCACCGTTCATCGGCATCCCGTAGGCGTGACTCGCGTGATCAACGACCTGGGGCACTCCGCCCGGCAACATACCATCTGCCGCACCTGGCCAGAAACCCTTGACAGTGGTTCCTACAACGATCATCGGTCGCCGATCTGACGGGTCCCAATCCTCCATGGTCTTCAACGCTGCCACGACCTGATCGTAGTCCGTCGCGTTGTCGACCTTTATTACGTTCCAGCCGTACGCTGACCACTGGTTGGCGATGTTGTAGGTTTCCTCTTTCACCACACTGCCAACAAGCTCGTCGTCGATCCCGGCGTTATTATAAGAAAGCAGCACACGCAGACGCTTACCCACCCGGTTCGCCACGGCCTGAGTCTTGAACTCCTGCGAGTGGCCCGAAGTCAGAGCAAATTCACCCTCGATAGCGATGATCTTGAGAGAAGGATCAGCACCCATCATGTCCCAGAAAGCAGCCTTACCTGCAGCAGTTGAGATACCAATGCCGGAAGGCCCACCGTTTACATCGTTCGTCAGATCGGTAGTTTCCGAGTGACCCGCCAGCGCGCGAATACCGCGCATTTTCGCCTGTGCCATTACGGGGTGATCAGTAAGGCCGTTCTCTTCGAGAATATTCTTTAGCGCACCTGCACCACGACGGAAACCAAGCGAGTCGATAGCGAGCATTGAAGTCTCGGGATCGGCCTTGTACTTGTCATCCCCGGTGGCAGCGTGCTGTCGGGCAAGGGCTTCACCCATGACCATCCACATGCCGTATGTGGCCGGAGCATTGTGTCCGCCAGCGAGCATGAACTTGTCGGCGAACGGGTGCTTCGGGCGGCGGTAATCGAACGTCATTCCTCCGTTTTCAGGACCAGCCAGGTGGCTCGAAATCAAATAAGGCATATATGCGGTCGGACCACCAAAGTGACCTGTCTGGTGATAGTTGCACATCAACACAAAGGTCATGGAAGCAAGGAATCCGATGTCTTCAAGTCGTTCCTTGTCGTAGTTGGGGATCTGCACCGATTTATCGGTCGAAACCTGATCAGCTGCTGACGTGTGAATAGTGACGGTTGAGCTACCGCTGGGTGACATGCGTTCCATTACTCCGATTTATGTTCGAATCTATGCGAATCGGGTACGGAATTCCTAAACGGACATTACGCATATTCGCGTGCGAAAGAATATCTGCGATTCGACGGTCACGCCAGCCCGAAAGTGCGGTGTCCGGGTACCATCGCTGCGAGATATCCAAAAATATCCGACGTGGCTGGAACCGACTTACAAACATAAGGATGTTCGCAACACGGGTAGAGATCAGGTAAATGGCAGGACTCTGTTTCCAGTCAGATATATCCCGTCGTTAACCCGACTCACACATCGCAGGTTATCGACAGCTCCCAGTCGAACCTTCCGCAAGACACAGAGAACGCGATCGCAACTGCGCAAGCCGCTCTAAAGAATGTGCAAACACCCCGGCTCCACTTTGTGGAGCGACCCTCTACAAGTACAAAGCGCTCGACATCATAGGCAGGCGTGCCACAGAAGTGGCCGAGGCGATAACGATAGAAGAGGGCTAACCGATCGCTGACACCGCTGGCGAGGTAAAACGGGCGATAAACATTATTGAGTACGCCGCCCGTGAGGGTCGACGCATCTTCGCCTAAAACACACACTCCGAGCTACCGGACACGGTCG
>CAYTAO010000071.1:0-13735 GCA_964435915.1 uncultured Dehalococcoidales bacterium | reverse complement strand
CCGCTACTGCCTGTTTAGCCGCGCCTCCAAATTCCGCCTGTGCACTTGCCAGAGTCTGATACGCTGACTGCAATTCCGCCTCCGCACTGTCGCGAGCTTCCACCGCACTGTCGTAATCAGGATTTCTTTCTGGCGTTGATGCACCGCCATCCGCCGAGGTCTCAAGTGTTTTCGGTGTTGAATCAAGTAATTCGAATGCAGATTGTAGATCTGACCGATTGCTCTCAAGGTTGGCAATTAGTGCACTTTTGTCAACCCCGCCGCCCGAACCACCTGAATTTGAAAGTTGTTCAATGAATGCGTTGACTTCAGAAAGGCTGGAAAGGTAACCCTCTCTTTGTTCATCATACCGAGCTTGTAGAGCGGGCAACCCGTCAGACGCGTTTGCAGCAACATCATGGGCTTCTGCTTCTGCGTACATTTGAGTTCTATACTGATTGATTTCATTCAGGCGTGCTTCATGCTCAAGATTGGCCTGGTGGCGCAGTGCCTCCCTATTGGCCCAATCGATGTCTTGTGCTGTATCCCAGCTGGTTTGAATCTCATCTTGGAGCTCGCGAATGAGTTCGTCTTTGGCGTGGAGGTGTTCCTGCATATCCTGCTCGGAATTACCCTCGTTTTCATTCTCATTAATCTCGTTCTGACGTTCCCATAATTCTTCCATTTGCTCCCGAATAGGGAACATTTGATCTTCAATATCCATACTCTCTTCTTCGAGTTCCATATTGGCCATATTCAACTCGAGTTGCATGGTGTTAATAACGTTACCGGCCGCGCGCAAAACCTTCATTTCAGCTTCTAGCTCATCGTTCTGTTCCTCAAAGATTTTTGCCCCAGCCTCTACTTCTTCTCGTTTCGCGTACATCTCATCTTCGAATTCTTGTTGCAGCCTGTTTCGCTCATCTTCGAATTCTTGTTGTTTCGTGTTTTGCTCATCTTCGAATTTTCGCCGTAGTTGTTCAAATTCTCTCTCGGCAATTTCCCGAGCGTCCTGTTGTTTTGTCCTGTTAGCTTCCCAAAGGGCCTCTTGTTCTCTCCTAAAATCTTCCTCAACTTCCTCTTGATCACGCTCCAAAGCACGCCATTCTTGGTTTAGCGCTTTGAACTCATCCTCGATTTGATTTTCAAATGTCCGACGGGCGTCATCTTCATTATCAAAAATGATCTCGTAGCGATCTCGCATCTCGCGTTCGAACTCATCTGACAATTCTCTCGCCTGGTCATAGAGATCTTCGCGTAGTTCTTCTAATTCTTCGATTTCTCGCTCTAACGGATCTATCAGTAAGCCAAGTTCATCGATGCGGTCGATTAGCGGCTCGACTTGTGTCATCTGCATCTCGAGCACCTGCGATTTAATATCTAGAACTTCCTGAGCCTGTTCTGTATTAATAAGTCCACAGGCAGCGAGAAACATGCTAAGGAACGTTATTAAAGAGATTTTCATAGTCAATACAGATTTATCCATTCATACCGCACATTGAACTTGATTCTGAAGCCGTAACAGAATGATACTTTCATGTTCAGTCTCATATTGCAAACGTAACCTTATATCTTCAGTTCTGTCAGAACTCAGAATTCGGCACGTGATTAGGTCGGCCTAAATACGACTTTAGGCACAATATTGAGGCAACCAGCTCGGTCATTAGAGCCGACCATCTTCCGGTGAATATATTGATCTCAAGCGATTATCACGCGCATGGTCCGGGTTCACACATTCAGGTGCTCGAAGCACCTTTAGTACGTGCCGAGGGCGTCGATTCCATTATTCGCTCGATTGCGAACAAACCGTCGGACATCGAGGCAGTAGTGGACAGGCAAATTGCAGAAACAATAAGGCGGTCTCACGGGTCGCTATTTCGACTGGCGGTAAGTCTTGGGTCTCTGTCGCTAATCAGCAGTTCGCTCGTGGCAAACTCATCGAGACCTGAAGAATCGCCAATAGTGGTAGCTAGAACTCACTCACAACCCATCTCTTGAGATCGCGAGCGTCCAAGCAACTGAGCGAACTGGAAACAATGACTAACTAGCCCCGTCTAAGTCCTCGGGCGCGAGTCTGCTGAAGTAACATTCCGGCAATAAATCCCCAATCAAACCAACGGAGGTTATAAGATGGCAGAAGACCGAGTTGCGATAGTTACAGGCGCTGGCAGCGGTGTTGGCAGAAGTGCAGCGTTGGCTTTGCTGGGCGGTGGCTACAAAGTGACGTTGGCGGGCAGAAGACTGGAAGCGCTGGAAGAAACAGCAGGCTTAGCCGGAAACAACTCCGCAAACGCTCTATCCGTTTCAGCCGATGCCGGAAAGGCCGATGCCGTTGCGAACGTGTTCAAGCAAACAATCGACACGTTCGGAAGGCTCGACGTGCTTTTCAACAACGCGGGAATCGGCATAGGTGCCCCCTCGCTCGAACAAATCACGCCCGAGCAGTGGCAGTCGGTCGTCGACATAAACCTCACAGGAACGTTCCTTTGCACACGCGAGGCGATGCTCATCATGAAAGACCAGGATCCCATGGGTGGGCGGATCATCAATAATGGCTCTATCTCAGCCCATGTGCCTCGACCAGGTTCCGCCCCGTACTCCGCGACGAAACACGGCGTCACCGGTCTCACCCGTTCAACCTCACTCGATGGTCGAAGATATGACATCGCATGTTCCCAGATTGATATCGGAAATGCCGCCACACCGATGACCCAACGAATGCCAAAAGGCACCATGCAAGCAAGTGGGGAGATGGCTCCAGAGCCAAGGTTCGACGTGGACTACGTCGGCCAACAAATTCTGTTCATCGCAAACCTTCCCCTAGACACCAACATTCAGTTTATGACAATCATGGCGACGAAAATGCCATTCATCGGTCGGGGTTAACCGTCAGCTTCCGACAGCCAATATCGACGCCGCGAATTGCAGCGACATACGTTCCAATCCCAACGCGGAAACCACGTTGCAATCCGAACGTAAAAAATGCAACCAACTGAAGGTGGAACATCGACCGATCAGCCATGCGGTTGATTTAGGACACCAGCAATGGCGAAAAATGTTTCAACCACATTAAATCAGCACAACTGCATCAGAAGCAGGATGACGGTGAATGGAAGATCGCCCGGTATATCTGGAACAAAATCCACATCGACGGCACACCCGACGCGCACAAGACCACGGTTCTAAAAAAAGATTATTAAAACGAACTAGAGACAGATTACCAAGCTTGGTAATAATGACGCTATTGGTCAGGAATTCCCACACTCTGCCGGTTAGCCGACGTCCACGCCCAAACCGTCAATTAGGGCTGTTGCCCTACGGAACGCTCGGCTTCCGCGCATACGATCGAAAAACGAAGATCACCGCAATGATCCCAATGTACAACCCAGCAGCGATCAGCAATGGTGTCGACGAACTACCAGTCCAGTCCCGACCCGCTCCCGCTAGGGGCGGTGCAATCGCCATCGCAACGTAGTACCAGGTGAAAAACACACCCAGTCCCGGACCCCGGTTCTCCGGTCGTAACACATCTGACGGCAATGCAACTATCGGGCTCGCACCCGGCCCGGTCCATAACCCGAACAGCACCGAAAGAACCAGCGGTATTGCCAGGTACGGGAATGCTGCGACCGTAAATGCCAGACCGATCATGACTACAAGTAGGGACAGGTATGGACTCCCCAATCGATCGACAATTAAACCTCCAACCGGTGTCGCCACCATCGTCACCCAGATACCGACACTGACGATTGCTCCCGCTTCAATGGCGGAATGGCCGGCATTCATCAGAACGTCGGGTGTAAAACTGATATGAATCGAAAAACCCGCGTTAAAAAGTGCCCAGGCCATTCCTGCGAGCGACGCAAGAACCAGTTCTCTCATGGATATCGAAAATAGGCGTCCACCCGGATCTTCGTCGGCGATCTCGGATGGTCTCACCAGTATCGCCGCACCGATGAGCCCGACAATCGAAACCCCAGAAGTGATATACATCACTGCCTGCCACGAGTAGGTCTCCGCTATCCAGCGCTGGCTTGCCAGCCCCAGGGCAATGCCGAACGGCCAGGCCGCCAACATTACCGCCAGACCGGTGCGAATTTCTTTCCCGGCAAACCAGTCGACGGCCATCTTGGTAGCAACAACAGTCAGCACAACAGAACCGCTACCGCTCACAATCCTGCCCATAAGCGCGCCATCGTACGAATCTAACAGCCCGACAATTGCACCACCAACTGCCATCAGTGCAAGTCCAATCAGCAGCAGCGGCTTGTCACCGAACCGCTTGATGAGGAAACCTCCCGGCAAAGCGATAAACACGCCCGGAAGCATGTAAATACCGATCAATGTGCCAATCTGGGCGTGGCTGATGACGAGGTCCTCGCGCATCAAACCAGAAACCGATCCAACAGACTGGAACTGGTAGCCGAACACCGTTCGCACGACAAATACAACAGCCAGAATCACCCAGCGGTTAATCGTCATACGACCCCGGTCGAATACTCACGCTGAGATGCAACAAACACTCCCTAATCTTCTGTGCCACTTTTGGTGCCAGAGCGAGAGAAAGCTCGATACACCGCGTTTGATCCCAGCTTATGCCAACCGGTTCGGGTGTGCAGGCTCTTAACCGCATATTCGACAATGTCACATTAACCTGTCTCCAGAACCTCTACCACTCGTTCTGTTAGTCCTGAAGCCTGCTTCAACCTGATGGTTCGAGACGCTGGCGGTTTGTATCCGAGCGAACTGTGTAGAAGGATTGTGTTGTACTCACTTCTCCAATCGTTCTGTAAGTATCTCGACCGCCTTCAACGAATAAAAGATCTCGCCGGTCAGCAATTCATCGCGTAACTTCCCGTTAAAACTCTCGTTGTACCCGTTCTCCCACGGACTATCTGGCTGGATAAACAGGGCCTTTACACCGACACGCGGCAACCAGTCTTGAATCGCCTTGGTAGTGAAATACCGGATCGTTATCCGACCTGATGCGCTCTGGAACACCATTCGATGTGAAGAGCCCGGTAAGCGTGTGCATCAAATCGTCTGAGGACGTTTGTGATTCACATGCCAACCACGATCCCTGAGCAATGCAATGATCCTGCGGTAGCCGTAGCGACCGAACTGCGGTGCTAGATCGACGATGCCCCTTGTCAGGAGTTCATGATCATCCGGGATCTTTGGTTGTCGGCGCTGCGTTGGCCCGGGTTGATTGATCAACCTGCAGGCCCCCTGCGTTCATGAATATCCAGTACCTGCCGAACATGGTCAACACATTGCTAAGCACAGAAACGCACCCCGTCTCCCTCCAGTCCGGAAGCCACTCAGAGTCTGACCACAAAACCAAACCGAAACCACAACTCCACTACTCAGCCCGGCCACTCTCAACCTCTCAGAAAAAGTCGCACGCGACCTAAACCAGCCTTACCGCCCTGAAACCCGCATAAACCGCAATCAAACCACCAACATTAGTCAGCACCATATTCGCCCCAAACCAACCCCACTCCGAAGTCCGCGCCATCTGCACGTTATCGAAAGCAAACGTCGAAAAAGTCGTAAACGCGCCCATAAACCCAACGAGAGCAATAACGCGCATATTCTCGCCAATCCAACCGCGCTCCTCGCTGGCAGCCCAGATAACCCCGAACAACAGTGCACCAATCATATTTGCAGCAAATATGCCCCACGGCATCCCGATTAAACCATCTCGTTGAAACAGGGTTACCACTCCATAGCGAGTCAATGTTCCCGCAGCTCCTGCAAGAGCGATGTACGCAATTTTTTCCACAGTTCTGGTCCTCATCGATCAGTTCAGTTCTGCCTGAGTGTCAACCTTTCCCGGTTATTAACAACGCGGGGTTATCTCGTTCTCACACCCACACCCGCCGCACCCATCAGCTCGCAACGTTGTTTCATATGGAACTGAGTTCAGCCCAACACTCGGATGATAATGGGAGGATGGGTAAACTGCAGCGAACGACAAGTCAGCCTATGACGCCAGCGCAAAGCACCTAACCACCCTTGAGAACAATCACAGGCCACGAAAACGAGTAGTCCCCATCTCCCTGGTCCACCACAGCGAACTCTTTCGCAATCGACTGGTCAATATCGACCCACTCGGCACGCATCGCCTCAACTTCATCAACTGGCATCTTCGACCGCTTGACCCAGTCGTTAAAAGTCATATCCACCGTCGTCGAATCCTGACCGACGATCTCGAACCCCGCATCGTGAAGCAACCCCAGCCAGCCCGACGGAGTTGGCGCCTCAAGCTGGCTCTTATCCCGTCTCCGCTCCATCTTCTGGTGCCACTTACGAGCTGCCTCATTCTCACTGGTCGTAGTGTCAACCAGCAAAAGCACCCCCGAGTCATTTAGCACACGACGCGCCTCTGATAGAAATGTCGGTATCGACTCGAAATGATGAGGGGCAGTCCTGCACATCACCAGGTCAAGTGAATCGTCGCCAAAAGGCAATGCATGAGCATCCACAAACGACCGGCTCACGTTAGCCAACCCACGCTCATCAGCAAGTTTTTCCACTTGCTCCAACATCCCACCGGAAACATCAGTCGCAATCACGTCGTCACACAGATCAGCCACCGCAAACGCCGTGAACCCCGGACCCGTAGCAATATCGATACCGGTCCGATACCTGCGATCCCCGGCAAACTCTCTCAACAACCGCAAACTCTCACTCGCCGAATGCGCATGACTAACCGCATAGCTCGCAGCAGTCCGATCAAACTGTTCTCTGGCATCTGTACTCATCGAAATCCCAATCTGGTGTTCATACTGGCACTTGTACATTTGAATTCGAAAAAATAGAAAATTCGGCTCGCCAAAAACGCAGACACCGCTATAATCTCGTCATCCTCGCTAATCCACGGGACCTCCTATTACATATACATACTGATCCTCGCAACAACCCGAACTCACACGGGCACACCTCATGGCGCATCCCATCAAGGTCTACCTACTAATCGAAACCCAAACCGGCGAAAGCAACGCCGTCCTCGAAGCCTTGAAAAAACTCGATCAAACAGTTCAGGCCGACCGAGTAACCGGTCCCTACGACATCATCTGCGTGATGGAAACCGGCAACCTCGACAACATTGACAACATCATCCGCGACAACATCGACACCATGAACGGTGTAATCCGAACCATGAGCTGTATGCAAATCGTAATCTAGCCAAGCCCTACGACTTCAGAACCCGTCCTGCCTCCCTCCTTCGGGAGAGACCTAGGTAGGGTAAATCGCGACGCGCAACCAAGTCCCGATACGATCGGGACGCCTGAGAGCCAAACGACCCTACAAAGCTAGAGCCCTACGCCCTGTTCCCCTTCCTCCGGGAAGGGGAACAGGGATGGGTAGATTGCAGCTAGCAACCAAGTCGTCCGACGACGCCAGAGCAAAGCGACCTACTCGACGTCAATCCTCGGTGGCGGGTTCAGCACCGGGTGAATCGCCAGCAACCTCGCCGGAGCCGACGACGTGTTGTAAATCCCGTGTCGAATCCCAACCTCACAAGTGAAGCAATCACCAGCCGCCAACGCAACGTTGTTCTCGTCCGCATACACAGCAACCAGATCGCCCGTGAGACAGAACATCGACTCCTCGTGCGTCGGGTGATAGTGGTTCGGCGCAATCGAGCCAGGCTGAAAAATCAACTCACTCAAATACAGTGACGTCGCACCCAGAAAATCGCCAACCATGTCGAACCGCGATATACCAGCCATAAACTCGTACGGCTCATTATTACTGCGAACGTAAACCGTCGGACCCGGAACCCCATCCGTGTATTCCACATCATCCAACGTCTCGCGAGCAGGATCTGCTGTCGGGTAGATAGTGATCAGACGAGCTGGAGTATCACCAACATTCTCGAGACCATGCCCGGTACTCTGGGGAGCCAGCACACAGTCGCCAGTCGAAGCACGGAATCGAGAGCTCCCAACTCTGAACTCCATCTCGCCCTCAACCACGAAAATCGCCTCTTCTGTATTCGGGTGAAGGTGATAGGCGGAGCGCACCCCCGGCTGAACCGTGAGATCACCAACAGTAGCCATCGAAGCGCCCGTCGAAGCACCAGCCATCATCAAAGACTTACTACCCTCCATCGGAGAGGACTCTTCCTGATCAGCCCGTCGAAGAATTGTCATACCACTCACTTCCTGCGATCAAAATCGAATGCGTACTAAAAATTTAAATAATCGAGAGGCGATAGTCTACAAGGCTTATCCATCTAGCTGCACAGCCCGAACGCCCATTAGCTGTTGATGAACGGGTGAATCACAACCAAGCGCGCCACAGCTTCTCCCCTGTTAGCAAATCCGTAACTCTCTTTAGGATCAACAACAACCGCATCGGCCGACGCAAGCTCGAACTCGTCGCCAGACACGGAAACAACTGGACCCGACACCACGAATACCACGGTCTCAGCGCCATTGCTTTCGACCGGCATTGCAGCACCCGGCTGAATATCGACGAAATATGTATACGTCGTTTTAGCGCCCGAGAAATCACCCGAAAGCTCAACACGTTCCACACCTTCGACACCCTCGGCATACCCCGAAGTTCGAGTCCCAGCGCGAATAATCGCTGGATGCTCGTCAACGTCTTCCAGATCAGGATCGTCAGTGTGAATAGTCTCTGGGAGAGTAGTCGGAAAAGCCGTAATCATCCGCGCGGGTTTATCCGTTCGATTGTGAAATGCATGCTCGATCCCCGGAGGAGCGGTCACGGTATCGCCCGGATACACCGTCGTTCGCTTTCCGTCGACCCAGCACTCAAGCTTACCTTCAAGCATGATCTGCGACTCTTCCGAACGACCTGTGTGATAGTGGTGGGGCACACCTGCACCAGGCAGGTAAGAAAGATCTCCAACATGAACCGTCTTATGCCCGAAATCAGTGCTGGCAATCGGAAACCTCGGGCAGCCCGGATACCGATCCGTCTGCTCCTGATCCACCCTACGAATAATCAACTCTTCAAACCTTCTCTTCTTCGATAATTATCAATGCGAGGATTTCACCCGCCATATATGCATTCATTCGCTCGTCCAATCATGCAGCGGCACCCACCCAAGCATTTTCTGCGCCTTCAAAGTGTTAATCACGCTCGCATTGCCCTCAAGCCCGTCCCGAATCTCAACGCGATCCCCAAAATTGGCCCGAACAAGCTCAGCCGTCGGCTCACTGAACCTTGTTTTGTTTTGAGCCAGCAAGAACGCCTCGTGCCCCTCGATATCCGCGTCCACTGCCAACACATGCGCCTCAGCGACATCATCCGCAAAGGCATAGCCCCACATAACCAGCGTCAGGGGATCGGTCACCGTCGGTGCAGGCAACGGAAATTCGGCCCTTACCTCATCATTCGGAATATTCGTAAAGCGAAGACTAACCACCGAAATATCGGTCGACCTCGCCAGCATCGCCCCGATGTCCTCACCGATCTGCTTCGAAAGACCGTATGTCTCGAACGGCATCATCGGGTGATCCTCGTCCAAGGGGAGATACAAGGGGACGAACGCACTCGGATCATGCGCCCAACCCATGCCAAAAGCGCTCGACGAAAAAACAATCCGCCGAACCCCGTGTTCCGCAGCAGCCATCATCACATTGAAGGTACTCGAAACGTTGTTGTCAAACGTCTCGATCGGTCCACTACTTCGTGGACCCGGTATCGCCCCCATATGAACAACCGCATCTGCACCGCGAACGAGCTCCGAAACCATCCCGTCATTCGAAAGATCCCCGAGAACAAACTTGAAATCCGGTGAGTCGGCAGGAACTCGGTCGGTTCCCACCACATCTTTGCCAGCGCTCAGCAAACGATCAGCAACGAGCCTTCCCAATCGACCTCCCGCTCCGGTCACAACGATCATGTGAACTCCCTTTCAACGCGTATCAGCTGCAATGGTGAAGCTCCTCACCACACTTCAACGCAACATGAATATGATGCCGGTCCGGCGACGCCATCTTACCGGGTCTCCTCGATATCCACGCAAAAGAACCTCCCAGACCATCACTAGCAACTCACCGAAATCCATTTTCAAGGTGCTATGCTGCCCTAATTCTGAACTCCCGATTCTCACATCAGAGCGAACAACACTCAGCAACTCTATAGAGGTAGAAAATGCCCAAGCGAATCAACAAGGCGATCGAGCTACTTGAACAGGGTCAACCCGTTTTCACGGTAGGTACCCACTCCGGGACCGACCTGACATACGAAGGCGGTAAAAAGCTGGCGAAAACCTGGGCCGACTGCATCAACATCGGCATGGAGCACGGTGCCTTCGACATGACCGGCCTCGACAACTTCATGAGAGGACTTGTCGACGGCGGCCCGACCAACAGTGGTCATCGCACACCCGCAGTAAACGTCGAGTTACCGATGAACGGGATGAGCGAAGCCGAAGTGCGAATGAACGCATGGCAAATCAGGCAGGTGCTTGCCCGAGGCGTTCACGGACTCTTCCTCTGCCACGCCGAATCACCCGATGCTATACGTGCATTCGTAGAGTGTGCGCGATACCCGTTCCAGACAGCAGGAGTTGGCAAAGGAATCAATCAAGGTCTTAGAGGAAACGGAGGCCAGGGATCAGCCGCACCCGTCTGGGGTATCTCCTCGGATGAATACCTCGATCGTGCAGACGTTTGGCCGCTCAACCCGGACGGCGAAATAATGCTCGGACTCAAATTCGAAAACAAGCGGGCCGCGTCCAATGTCGAAGCAACAACACAGGTCCCCGGTATCGGGTACGCGGAGTGGGGTCACGTCGATATGGCGATGTCCTTCGGTTACAAATCTGCTCCAAGAGAGCCGCGCCCGCCCGAAATCCAGGAAGCCCGCGATCGCATCGTCGAGGCATGCCTCGACGCAGGAATCTACTTCCAGGAGCCCTCTACTCTCGAGAGCATTACCGACAAGATCGACGAAGGAATACTCATCTCAGGCGGCAACGAAGAAATCGCAACAAAAGCCCGCAAATACAAAAACCGAACAATGCCCGTATAACCCCGCCCTAACACCAAACACTCTTCTCCCGAGCGAGGTTCTACCACCAATCCCTCCTCCCAAAAGAGAAGGGATTGGTTGAGGGGGGAGCGCCAACGCACGAATCCACACCTCATCTCGACCAACGCGGAAAGACACCACCCACAAACAACCTGAACACAGGACCAAATCTCCTGTCCCCCCTTCGATCCAAAGGCCGGAGGTACGACCTAGGGGGTGGCAGATATCCTCGCTACAAGTCGTTCTACGCCGCCAGAGCAAAACCCCCTGCGAGGACCAGGGCTAAAACCTAAGCCACACCGTGCCGTTCTTTCCACTCAGCGTAAATTCGCTCCGTCTCCTCGTTGAACGGATAGAACGTCTTCGGTGAAATCCCCGCGGCCTGCGTATGCTCCAGAATCGCCTGCTCAATGTGGTCATGTCTTACACATTCATCGTAAATCTCCTCAGCCATGTGAGACGGTAAAACAACAATCCCATCCTCATCGCCAAGAATGACATCACCCGGCCAAACCAGAACACCACCGCACTGGATCATCTCGTTCACCTCGTAAGGCAAGACATCCGGCTCACCCACGGTTGGAGTGCTGCCACCTCCATAAACTGGGTACCCGTACTGAGCCACCTTATGACCATCACGAACACCACCGTCCGTAACAAGACCCGCAGCCTTCTTCGTAAGAATTCGCGAGAACACAACATCTCCACCGGTCGATGTCATGCTCAAACCCATGCAATCAGCAACTAGAACATCGCCCGGCGTCAAAGCCTCAAGAGCATCCCAGCGCGGCGTCTCGTTAAAACCCTCACCATGCCCGCCACGAGTCACATGATCCTGTAAGTCAGGCCGTGAGGGCAGGTATCGAAGCGTCACAGCGCGCCCAACCAGGCGTCTACCCGGAGCAAGACTGTGCACTCCGTTCATAAACACCTTCATATAACCGTGCCTCGACAGTTCTCCAAGAACAGTCGCATTTGAAACAGTTTCGTACTTCTTCAAAAGGTCGTCAGATACCCTGAACCTTGCGTCTACCACTGTTGGATCTCCCTGAAATCTATTGCCCCAACCAGAACTAAATCGCACGATTGCGGAACCAACAGAAATCGCTAATAACAAATCGTCCGTTTAACAAATAGCAAACGAACATCAAACGGGGCAAAGTATAACCGCCAGACTCTAACCACACGGCGACGCGAATCTTCTCTCCGAACGGTAAACTCAAAGTTCCTGATTTCAAACTTAAACATTCTTCTACCCTAACCAGCGCCAGCGCATCGACCACGGTCAGCGCGGACCGCTCAGTTCATAACATGAAAATCTACTGGAACACCCTCAACCCCCGAATCCGCGCCGTCACAATTTTCCTGACCCTGTTCCTGGTCTCTCAGATTTTTTTTCTGGCAACAGGCGGTAACTTTGACACGATGGATTTGCTGCTCGGTTTCTACATCGGTGGGTTCGGGGTCTACTTCCTCGCACGTTGGGGATTCTTCTCGTTAAGAGTCGCCATGGTGCTGCCAAACCAGGAATTCACAACTTACGAAAAACTGCGTAAGAATCCCGGCAGACGCCGACATGGGCCCGCCGAGCCAGCCGAGTTTATCGACATGGACGAAGCAGACGACGAACTGGTAGCCGATGACCGCATAGTAGGCGTCTTTTTCAACGGTGAAGCCGCTGCCTACCCACTAGCAGCGCTGGGCGTTCGTGAAGTCTCGAATGAGGAATACGGTGAAACACCCGTCGTAATCTCGTGGTCACCGGTCACATACTCCGCTCGAGGATTTATCGCCAAACTCGGCGATGCCCCTCCTGTGAACCTGAATCGCCACACGCACACCATATTCAACTCTCCCGCAATGCCCGACGACAACGAAAGCACATTCGTACAGTTCATCGGCCAGGCAGTTACCGGAGCTCTCACCGGCTGGACCCTAGAACAGATCCCGGTAGTCACCACAACATGGGCAGCATGGAAACAGGCGTACCCGGATACTGAAATCATGTCGACCGTCGGAGGACCAGAATCCGACATATTCGAGCGCTACTACGCCAACGACCGCAACGGTATCCACAACATGCCACCCCGTGACAAGCGCCTCCACGGCAAAGATGTCGTCCTCGGTCTCGATATCAAGGGCGAATCCAAGGCCTACTCATACACCGGCCTCATCGAAACACCCATCGTAGAAGAAGACCTCGGTCGAGAACCAATCGTGGTACTGCACGAACGCTCATCTTCAACAGCAGTTGCGTTTTCGCGAACTGTGAACGGCCGCACGTTAAACTTCAAAGGCCAGAATAAAAACCCGCATCGGCGTAGTGCCGAGTCAACTGCATCCGGCGAAGGAGAGCGCGAAGATTACAAGCCATGGCTGATCGAAGACACACAGACCGGCTCAACATGGAGAGCGATCAGCGGTGAATGCATAGAAGGTGAACTAAAGGGCAACCGACTCTATTTGCTCAATGGAATGACCGGCTTCTGGTACGCATGGAGCCGCTTCTACCCCGGATCATCCCTCTTCGGTGCAGTCGACGAAACCACTGACTAATCAGGGAATAATCTCGCCGCGTCCGTTCTCTAACCAAAATGCCAAAATGCATCCTGAGGACCTCGCAAAACAAGGAAGCACGATGAAACACAACTCAAAAACCACCCCGTAAGAATCCCCTATCCCGTGACCGCTCCCCCCAAAGAAAACGTCGCACATGATCAAATCAACGGCATTGTCC
>CAYTAO010000070.1:0-13983 GCA_964435915.1 uncultured Dehalococcoidales bacterium | reverse complement strand
TCAGGTGCTGCAATGAAAATAAGCATCAGGCAATCGAAGGTGGTAACGCGGGATTGAAGTCTCGTCCTTTGTGAGGGCGGGATTTTTTTTTGCCCGAAAACTGGTTATGAAATTACGTGAACAAAAATTAAATAGAACTCAGGATTCGAATTAGGAAAGGAATGCCGAAAGCACTCGGCATATTACCTTCAGGAAACGTTATGTCCAAGAACTTCACCGGTAGTCAAATAGTCTGCGAAGCGCTCCTTAAAGAGGGTGTCAGCGTCGTATTTGGTATTCCCGGTGGTGCAATTCTTCCCCTCTACGGAGTTTTCTCCCAGTCCCCGGCCCTGCGACACATCCTGTGCCGCCACGAGCAGGGTGCAGCCCACGCCGCCGACGGCTACGCGCGTTCGACCGGCACGGTTGGCGTTGCATTCGCCACGTCCGGTCCTGGTGCAACAAACCTCGTCACAGGTCTGGCAACAGCCATGATGGACTCGGTTCCGATGGTCGCTATTACAGGTCAGGTCGGCAGGGCAGCAATCGGCACCGACGCTTTCCAAGAAGCCGACATCACCGGTGCCACGATGCCCATCACCAAGCACAACTACCTCGTGATGCGAGCCGATGACCTCGGTGCAACCATTCACGAGGCATTTCATATCGCGCGAACCGGGCGACCCGGACCGGTTTTGATCGACATCCCCAAAGACGTCTTCATGGAGATGGGAGCCTACGATCCCGACGCCCCGATCGACCTTCCCGGCTACAAAGTCCCCGGCAAGGCCGATAAAGCGCAGGTTGCGGTTGCTGCGAAGCTGATCAACGAATCAGAGCGCCCGGTGATCCTCGCAGGTCACGGCGTTGTTCTCTCACGGTCATTTGATGAACTCAAGGAACTGGCCGAAAAAGCTCAGATTCCTATCGTCACTACACTGCTCGGAATCTCCTCGTTCCCCGAAGATCACGTGCTCAGCACCGGATTCCCGGGAATGCACGGCATGGCCTACGCATCGCTTGCTATCGACCAGGCCGACTTGATCATCAATTTCGGGAGTCGTTTTGACGATCGAATCGTCGGTGACGCGAAACGTTTTTCGACCAAATCGAAGAAAATCCACGTCGATATCGACCCTGCTGAGATCAACAAGACCATCCAGATTGAAGCGCCGGTCGTCGGCAATATCAAAGACGTGTTCTCTCAGTTGCTTCCCAAAGTGAACGACAACACGCACGTCGAGTGGCTGCAGCACGTCGAGCATCTCAAGGCCGAGCACCCCTCACTGCGAATTCCAGAGAGCGATCGCCTGATGGGCCAGCACGTCGTAAAGGCGTTGTCTGATGTCACAAAGGGTGATGCGATCATCACCACGGGCGTTGGCCAGCACCAGATGTGGGCAGCACAGCACTACCAGTTCAAGAACCCCAACTCGTGGCTCTCTTCTGGCGGTGCCGGAACCATGGGATACGAAGTTCCTTCGGCTATTGGCGCGCAGGTCGGAAACCCCGACAAGCTCGTCTGGTCGATCTGTGGAGACGGCGGATTCCAGATGACGATGATGGAACTAGCAACTGCTGCCGAAAACAACCTGCCGGTCAAATACGCAATTCTGAACAACAACCATTTGGGCATGATCACCCAGTGGCAGACATTCTTCTACGATGGCGACTACCAAGCCGAAACGTACACGCGCAACCCCGACTTCGTAAAACTCGCAGAAGCCTACGGAATCAAGGGAATTCGTGTGACGAATCAGGATGAACTCCAGGCTGCTATCGTAGATGCGAACGCCCACGACGGCCCCGTAGTCGTCGATTTCGTTATCGAGAAGGTCGATGACCTTTACCCAATGATTCCTGTAGGCCAGAGCGTGCAGGAATTGATCGAGGATCCGAACTAATGCCCGACTCAGCATCAGCAGGTAACAACGGCACATATCAACGGACAATCTCCGCGCTCGTGCACGACAAGCCCGGTGTACTGGCGCGTATCGCAAGTCTTTTCCGCCGACGTGGTTTCAACATCGCTAGCCTTGCCGTTGGACGATCTGAACAACCCGGAATGTCCAGAATGACGTTCGTGGTGGAAGGTCAAGATGATGTTGTTCGACACGTCGCTGCGCAACTCGATAGGCTGATCGACGTTGTTGAAGTTCATGACATTACAGAGCAAAACATAGTTTGGCGTGAGCTTGCATTGATCAAGGTTGCAGCACCCGCTAATTCGCGTGGTGAAGTGCTTGAACTCACAAATGTGTACCGCGCAAACGTGATCGATATTGGAGTCGAAAGTCTGACGATGGAAATTTCAGGCGGCCGACAGAAAATCGATTCGTTGATTGAACTTCTCAAAAAGTTTGGGTTGTTGGAAGTCATCCGAACGGGAAGGGTTGCAACTCTCAGAGGAACGCTCATCGAAGGTGACGACGATGGGCTGTTCCAGTCCGAAGCAAGTTCGCCAACTTACATACTTCCAACTCCAACTGGTGATTCTGGGAGCGTCTAGGAATGCTCCTCAAAAAATTCTGATGGGACTGCTGTCAGAAACAAACAAGAAACTTTCTGCCCAAGGCTGACAATTCGAAATGGCTACTCTCACTTACGACAAAGATATTGATGATTCGATTCTGCGTGACAAGACGGTCGCAGTGCTCGGTTACGGATCGCAGGGTCACGCTCACGCGCTGAACCTGAAAGACAGCGGCTTCAACGTTATTGTCGGCCTGTACGAAGGCAGCCGAAGTAAGCAGACAGCCGAGGAAGTAGGACTCGAAGTGGTTTCCAACGCCGAGGCAACCAAACGAGCCGACCTGATTTCGTTCTGCCTCCCTGACACCATACAGAAACGGGTCTACGAAGAAGACGTCGAGCCGAACCTCAGTGAGGGTAAGACCCTCCTCTTCGCCCACGGTTTCACGATTTTCTACGATCAGATCAACCCGCCGGCCGAAGTCGACGTAGTCATGATCGCCCCTAAGGCACCGGGCCACCGAGTGCGTGCCGTGTTCGAACGAGGGCTGGGTGTTCCTTGTCTCATCGCCGTTCACCAGGATGTATCTGGCACTGCTCACGACCTCGCACTTGCTTACGGCAAAGGTATTGGCGGTGGACGAGCCGGAATTCTGGAGACTACTTTCAAGGAAGAGACAGAAACCGACCTCTTCGGTGAGCAGGCCGTTCTCTGTGGCGGTGTCAGCGAACTCGTAAAGACCGGATTCGATGTTCTGGTTGAAGCCGGATACGAGCCAGAGTCCGCCTACTTCGAAGTTCTTCACGAACTCAAGCTCATCGTCGATCTCATGTACCAGGGCGGTCTTGGTCATATGCGCTACTCGATCAGTGAAACTGCCGAGTATGGCGACTACACACGTGGCCCCGTCATCATCGACGCAAGTGTGAAAGAGAATATGCAGAAAGTCCTCAAGCAGATCCAATCTGGCGAATTCGCCCGTGAGTGGATCGCTGAGAACGATGAAGGTCAGCACAAGTTCAAGCAGATGCGTGCCGACAACGAAATACACGGAGTTGAGAAAGTCGGCAAAGAACTTCGAGACATGATGCCTTGGTTGGAGTCGACTACATAGCCACTTCTTTTTAGGTAATGCCTGAATTTGCTTGAGTTCGAAGGGGGAGGCAGGCATTCAAATCCGGCGGGTGTTACCCGTCAGAAATGGTCGAGCGCTGGAGGTAATAACATGGCGCAGCAAAGCGGTACTGAAGACAAAGTAATTATTTTCGACACGACACTTCGTGACGGCGAACAATCCGCCGGTGCGGGTCTAACAGTCGAGGAAAAGCTTCGTATCGCTCACCAGCTAAACAAGCTAGGCGTTGACGTGATCGAGGCGGGATTTGCGGGCAGTTCACCAGGTGATTTCGAGGCAGTGCGCCGAATCGCCAACGAGGTGAAAGGCCCGGTTATTACTTCACTGGCAAGGGCGGTAGATGCCGACATCGATGCGGCAGGTCAGGCACTTGAAGGGGTGGAGAACGCACGTATTCATACGTTCCTCTCCGCTTCCGACATCCATCTGATGCACCAGATGCGCAAAGACCGAGAAGCCATCATGGGCATGGCGGTAAACGCCGTGGCAAGAGCGAGAACCTACGTCGATGACGTTGAGTTCTCACCGATGGACGCATCGCGCACCGAGCCCGAATACCTCTACACAATGGTCGAAGCGGTAATCAAGGCTGGTGCAACCACGGTCAATATCCCGGACACCGTCGGTTATTCAACACCCGAGGAGTTTGGTGCGCTGATCAAAGGCATCTTTGAAAACGTTCCGAATATCGATCAAGCTGTGGTCAGTGTTCATTGTCACAACGACCTCGGAATGTCAGCTGCTAATTCGCTTGCTGCTCTGGAAAACGGTGCCAGGCAAATTGAAGGCTGCATCAACGGACTCGGTGAGCGCGCAGGCAACGCTGCTCTTGAAGAAGTAATCATGGCGATCGAAACTCGCCCCGACCACTACAAAGTTTCCACCAACATTAACACGTCGGAAATCGGTAACTCCAGTCGCATGGTTAGCTCGATATTCGGAATCCCCGTTCAGGCGAACAAAGCTATCGTCGGTCAGAACGCCTTCAGGCATTCGTCTGGTATTCACCAAGATGCGTACCTGAAGGAACGAACGACCTTCGAGATCATGGAGCCCGATACCGTTGGCTGGCGTGGGCAAGCGATTGTGCTCGGCAAGCTGTCGGGCAGGGCGGGTCTTCGATCACGCCTGCACGAACTCGGCTACGACCTCTCAGAGGAAGAGTTGGTGAATGTGTTCGTTACGTTCAAGGATCTCGCTGATAACAAGCGTGAAGTTACCGACATCGATCTTGAAGCACTCATGTCGGAGCAGTACCGCTACGTCGATACCGACCGAATCTACAAAGTCGATTCAGTTCACGTGGTCTGTGGGAATGACACTGAGCCTGAGGCCCGGATCACTTTGGACTGCCCGGACGGCGAATCACGGACTGTCGAAGCGAAGGGTACAGGCCCTGTCGACGCAGTCTGCAAAGCGATAGACGAAGTCGTTGACCTCGACATCGAACTCACCGAGTTCTCTGTGTCGGCCGTCACTGAAGGAATCGACTCGCTCGGTGAAGTTACCATCAGGGTCGCCAAAGATGGCTCGGTATACTCAGGTCGTGGATCCGATTCGGACATCGTTGTGGCATCTGCAAAGGCGTATGTAAACGCCATAAACAGGTTGATCACAATCGGCGTTCAGGATCGTTCAGCCACGACAGGTGCGGTGTAGCTTGCTGTTCGCACAGTGAAACATAAATAGGCGGCATCTCCTGAATTAATTAGGGAGGTGCCGTTTTTGCGTTACTATTTCTGCTCGCTCTTGTTTGCAGTGAGCGAAATTATTTTTTACGGAGGATTACGTACACATGGCCAAAACCATGTTTGAAAAGATCTGGCACCAGCACATTGTTGCCGAGCCTAAAAGCCAACCAGCTCTGATTTACATCGATCTGCACCTTGTGCACGAAGTTACATCGCCACAGGCGTTCGAAGCACTACGACTGGCGAACCGCAAGGTGCGACGCCCCGATCTCACGATCTCGACCGTTGACCACAACCTTCCTACCGACGATACACGAGCCGAGGTGATCAAAGACCCGATCGCTCGTATTCAGGTCGACACACTCCGAAAAAACTGTGAAGAGACCGGGGTCGTTCTCTACGATGTAAATTCTCCTGCACAGGGAATCGTCCACGTAATCGGTCCTGAACAGGGCTACACCCAACCCGGTATGACCATTGTCTGCGGTGATTCTCATACGTCGACCCATGGTGCGTTTGGCTCACTCGCATTCGGCATTGGCACGTCTGAAGTCGAGCACGTGCTTGCTACGCAGACTCTGAGGCAGGCCAAACCGAAGACAATGGAGATCAGGTTCAACGGAAAACTGAAACAGGGCGTAACTGCCAAGGACATGATCCTCGCCGCCATCGGAGAAATGGGCACGGCCGGTGGAACCGGTTACGTTGTCGAATATACGGGGGAAGCAATTCGCAACCTAGATATGGCAGGACGAATGACCGTCTGCAACATGACTATTGAAGCCGGTGCACGAGCTGGTCTCATCGCACCCGACGATACAACATTCGACTGGATGCGAGGCAGAAAATTCGTTCCCAGCGGTAAAGAATTCGACGCAGCGGTTGCCGAGTGGCGTGAACTCGCCAGCGACGAAGACGCCGAATTCGATGAGTTCCTCGAGATCGACTGCAATCAACTCGAACCACACGTCAGCTGGGGCACAAACCCTGGCCAAGTAACAAAGGTCACATCCCGAGTTCCCTCACCAGACGACTTCGAAGATCCCGCCGACAAGTCATCAGCAGAGCGAGCGCTCGAATACATGGGACTCAGGGCAGATATGGCAATCGAGGACATCGATATCGATCGAGTGTTCATCGGTTCATGCACAAACGCTCGAATCGAAGACCTGCGATCAGCTTCTAAAATCGTGAAAGGTCGGACTGTTGCTTCGACCGTGCGTGCGCAGATCATGCCGGGATCGACTCTCACTAAGTTGCAGGCTGAAAAAGAAGGCCTCGACGAAATATTCAAGGAAGCCGGGTTCGAATGGCGTGAGTCTGGGTGTTCGATGTGCCTTGGGATGAATCCTGACATTCTGGTTCCCGGGGAACGCTGCGCTTCGACTTCGAATCGAAACTTTGAAGGTCGACAGGGCAAAGGTGGTCGAACACACCTTGTAAGCCCTGAAATGGCCGCTGCTGCTGCCATAGAAGGTCACTTTGTGGACGTTAGAGACTGGAACGCAGAGTGATGCCCGATCAAGGGGAAAAGCCGACACCAAGTTTCGATCCTCGCCCGCCAGGGCAGAGACGTCGTGCCGGTGAATCACGAGATGACTCGGACCAGCGCCGAGGCAGGCGTAATCGTAGTGGTCAAGATAATTCTGAGCGTCGACGTATTGGTTTGATGAGTCGACTATCAGGTCGGTCAGAGCTCGATAAAGCAAGAACTGCGCGCTACGAGCCGTACTCGTACGAATCGAATAGCACACAACTCAAATGGGTAATCTTCGCGTTAGTAGCCTGGGTAGCAGTCTCCCTTTTCCTGGCAATACAACATCGAGCAACCTCTAACTATCTGACCGAATTGCGCGATCAGGGAATCCAGTCCATTCCGCCACCACAGCAGTCTTCTCTGATCGATTTCGAGCCGATTATCGAATTTGCTGAAAAAGAAGGCTTAGAGTGCGACCGCGAGCAGGTTCTCTTGTTCTGCGAACGACCTTTCGAGATTCAGAAAGAATATGATTCTTTAACAACGAACGGTAGTCTCCTATTTTTGCTATTGATGGCTGTTTTCATCGTCAACATCTTTGCGTTTGGGGCACTCACCCATCGAGCCAGCCGAAACCTGCCGACTCTGAAAAGCGCACAACAGGGATACACACCTGAGAAAGCCGTTATCTGGTTCTTCGTGCCTGGATTTAACCTGTTTAAACCGTGGCTGATTTTTCGAGAAATGTTCAAGGGCAGCGATCCCGATGTTCCAACTACCGACGAAACGGCCTGGAAAACGAAAGGCTCAGTCCCAGCCTCCGTTAACGCGTGGGCTGGAATATTCGTAGCCGTATTTTTCTTCAATTCCCTTACGATCAAATTGTTTCGGTCCGGGGTTAGCGAAACTATTGACGCTCAACTGGTTGTGCAAAGCCGCCTGGTGATGGCAGACATATTGCTGGCACTTCTTGGTGTGGCAGCAATGCTAGTAGTAGTCGGTCTACATCGCCGACAGGAAACTCGACACGCTAAAGTGGGTCACGTAACAGTTACTCCATCACCCCCAGTCGACCCGCTCGAAGAGGCCTTGAAAGAGGGTATTCGACGTAAAGAACTGGAAAATAAAAGAGCCCGAAGTAACAGGGACGACGGGACGAAAGGTAACTAGAATTGGAAAAATTCACGAAGCTCAAGGGCATTGTTGCCCCGCTCGATCGGGCCAACGTTGATACTGATCAAATCATACCCAAGCAATTCCTCAAGCGAGTTGAGCGCACAGGGTTTGGAGAGTTCGCATTTTTCGATTGGAGATATCTCGAAGACGGAGTGCTAAATCCCGATTTCATTCTGAATGAAGATCGCTATCAAGGCGCCAACATTCTCGTGAGTGGGCGGAACTTCGGTTCCGGATCTTCGCGTGAACACGCACCCTGGGCTCTTTCAGAAATGGGCTACCGGGCTATCATCGCAACGAGTTTTGCCGACATATTCCGCAACAACTGTATGCAGAACGGCATGCTGCCAGTGATTCTGAGCGAATCCGATGTTGACACCATCATGGCGCGCGCTCTTCGCGGCTCCGGTTACGCAGTGACTGTCGATCTTGAATCGCAGATCGTCACTGACGACCAGGGCTTGAGTGCCAGTTTCGAGGTCGACCCGTTCAGAAAGAACTCCCTTCTCGAAGGTTTGGATGACATCGGAATCACGATGACTCTCGGTGACGCAATCGATTCATTCGAGGAAAAACGTACTGCTCGTTGGTAGGAGATTGGTAGCCCTTTGCAACCTCTTCGCAATTTTTGTGGAGAGTCGACCTTTGCACTGTTAGACTTCTCGGACTGTTTTGTCATAGATAAAAAATCTCATTCTGTAAGCGAAAGCTAGGCCTGTAGATGGACGCACGGATCGCAGTTCTTGGTGGTGACGGCATTGGACCGGAAGTAACGGTTGAGTCGGTAAAAGTTCTTGACGCTGTTGGGCGTCGATTCAACCACGAATTTACTTACGTGACTGGGCCCGTTGGTGGCTTTGCTATCGATACAACCGGGCAAGCGCTTCCAACCGACACCATGAACATTGTTCTTGGTTCCGATGCGGTGCTATTTGGAGCAGTCGGTGGACCCAAATGGGACGACCCACTGGCGAAGATTCGACCCGAAGACGGCATTCTCGCGCTTCGAAAAAGTCTCGGTCTGTTCGCAAACCTTCGCCCATGCAAGGTCTACGAACAGCTCATCGATGCCTCGCCGCTTCGACCGGAGCTTCTCGTCGATGTTGATTTCATCATCGTTCGCGAACTCACTGGTGGTCTGTATTTTGGTAAGCCAAAGCGCCGATGGGAAAACTCACGAGGTCGCCGCGCAGTCGACACTCTCGCTTACTCTGAAAAGGAGATTGAGCGAGTTGTACGTATAGCTTTCGAGCTTGCACGAGATCGTAAGAAGCGAGTTCACTCTCTCGATAAGATGAACGTGATGGAGTCGTCTCGACTTTGGCGCGAGATCGCAACTGAAATAGCGATCGAGTACCCGGACGTTGATTTGATCCACATGCTCGCCGACAACGCTGCCATGCAGATCATTACCAATCCATCGATATTTGACGTAATAGTCGCAGAGAACACGTTCGGCGACATCCTCTCCGACGAATCAGCCGTTATTGGTGGCTCGTTAGGAATGTTGCCTTCAGCATCAATATCGTCTCTCCCGCCCAAAAACGGTCGACGTCGTCGCGGCGGAAAACCTTCACTCTACGAACCCATTCACGGTTCTGCTCCCGACATCGCAGGCAAATCCATTGCGAACCCGATGGCCTCAATACTGAGCGCGGCAATGCTGCTCCGGTTGTCGTTCGGACTCGAATCAGAAGCACAGGCAGTTGAGAACGCAGTTGAGTACGTGTTATCAGAAGGTTACCGCACCGGTGACATTGCAACGACCGGAGAGCGACCACTCACGACCAGTCAGGTCGGCGACATGATCGCTGGTCTTGTAGAGAGGTAGTAGGAGAACGACCGACGGCTGCCAACACGACCTACTTCTCTGCGTCTGGATCCATGCCAGCAAAATCCTCGTTCCAGTCGATCTCGTTTGCTGCAAGCCACTCGGGATCTAGATCAATTCCAAGACCTGGTCGAGCAGAATCGTATAGGTCACCTTCTCGAATATCCAGTGGGTGATCGATCATGACGTTGTAGCTCGACAGGTCGTACCTGCTGGTCTCAAGCTTGTAAAAATTCGGAACCGTAAGCATGACGTGAGCACCTGAGATCACGTTAATCGGACCCGATGCGTCGTGTGGAGAGATAGGTACGTAGTAAGCCTCAGCCATGGAGGCAATTTTCTTCAACTCGGTAATACCACCGGTCCATGTGACATCCGGCATTATGTAGTCGGAAAGCCCATTCTCGAAAATCGGCACGAACTCCCAGCGAGTGTGGAGCCGCTCACCGACCGATACCAGCGGTCCGATCTGCTCCTTCACCTGCTTCAATGCTTTCCAGCTTTCCGTAGGCACGGGCTCCTCGAACCAGAAAATGTCCCACTCGGCCATCTGGTTGGCCAGTCGCA
This sequence comes from uncultured Dehalococcoidales bacterium, assembly GCA_964435915.1. Lineage (GTDB taxonomy): Bacteria > Chloroflexota > Dehalococcoidia > Lucifugimonadales > Lucifugimonadaceae > Lucifugimonas. Next base: position 3,654 of record CAYTAO010000070.1, on the reverse strand, counting down.
CAGCCGTCGGTACGTTGTACATCCCATGCGCGTCGATCAGAATTTCAATGTCCGGGCCAGCAGCCTCACGCGCAGCTGCAAGAATATCCATCGCATTTGACTCAGCCTCAGGCCCTATCTCACCATCAAGGAAACTGGCATTTCCTACGTGGAGGTTCTGCATCATGGGATCCATCTTGAACGCACGATGACCCGAGGCAACAATATCCTTCACCGGCTGAACGATATCTTCTGGAGTCGTTGGAGAAGGCGGGTGTGTGTAAAGGGCAATACTCTCGCGAACCGATCCACCAAGTAACTTGTACACAGGCTGATTCAAAACCTTCCCGCGAATGTCCCATAATGCAATGTCAATCCCGCTAATAGCAGCACTCGTAGCACCTCGTGTACCGGTATACGTCATGCCTCTGAAAATCTTTGCCCAGATCCGTTCGATGTCCTCAGGGTTTTCACCGATCAGCCACTTGCCGATCTGATCGATGAACGCCGAGATAGCCCTGTTAGCCACCGGGCCGGGGTACGTCGTGATTTCACCCCAGCCGGTAATACCTTCATCTGTGTCGACCTGGATAAACACAAAATCCTTGGTTCCGGTCTTTTTGCTTTCGTCTCCCGGACTGTCGTTCCAAGGTGCGCGGACTATCCACGATCGGGCATTCGTAATTTCCATGTTCGTTTCCTGTAGGTGCTTGTAGTGCGAGCAGGGTGCGTTAACCCGCTTCGGTACTCGGCGATTATGTATGTGTTTCGTCCGAGGTCAACCTCTAATTCCTTGACACTGGCGAACCTCGGAATAGAGTACGCGGGGTTTAGTGCGTACAAATCGCATTCACAACACATCTCCGAGGAACTATGACGAACCAGATAACTCAGACCGATCTACAAAACGCACTACCCGACGTTGAATCGGATCAGAAACTCTCTGGCATCGTCGACGAAGCCATAATCCACCGTGACAAATGGGGCGTCCCGCACATCACCGCCGACAACGAGTCGGATCTCTTCTTCGCTCAGGGCTTCGCAACCGCACAAGACCGACTTTTTCAAATGGACTATGACCGCCTGCGCTGTCTGGGCAGGTCATCCGAGCATCTTGGTGAGAGCGGACTGGCGCAGGACAGGCTCATGCGAAGACGTGCACTGAAGATCGTCTCGAAGCGTGATCTGGAAGTCTGCAGCACAGAGGCTCGTGCAATGATCACGGCCTACACGGCCGGTGTAAACGCGTTTATCGAATCAAACGAACCACTTCCCGTCGAGTACAAGCTAACCGGCACGAAGCCGGAAAAATGGGAAGACTGGCACTGTATCCTCGTCTACAAGGTTCGCAATACGGCAGAAGGCTCGTTTCAGGCAAAGCTCTGGCTCGCAAAACTTGCAGTCGAAATCGGACCCGAGCGCACAGCCGCCATCTCTCCCGGTAGCCAGCCAAACGCTCTGTTGACCGTTCCACCCGGCGCTGAATATTCAGGAGCGGCAACTGACGCTATTGAAGAACTGACAAACGTGGTGAATGCCACAGAATTGCTTCGGGAAACCGACGGTGGATCGAACGGTTGGGCGATATCAGGCGATCGAACTGAATCTGGTCTGCCACTGGTTGCTGGTGACTCTCACAGAGGACTCGAAGTGCCCAACGTCTACTATCAAGTTCATCTCCAAGGCACTGATTTTCAGGCTCTCGGTCACTCCATTCCCGGCATGCCAATGGCGATGCACTTCGCTCACAACGAGTATGTTGGATGGGGTATGACGCACGGTGGAGCCGACACACAAGATCTGTTTGTAGAACAGCTTCGACGTTCCGAAAGTAAGGTTGAATACCTGTTCAAAGGCCAATGGCTCGAGGCTGTCAGGTCAATTGAAAAAATCAGTGTCAGAGACGGAGCCTCAGAAGAAATAGAGATTATCGAGACACATCACGGCCCGATCATTTCGGGAAGCGTCGACTCTGGCTTGGGCATCGCGATATCTGACCCGGGATCGCGTAGCGGCACGAAGTGGGTCGACGCTGCACTAGGTGCGATGAAATCTAAATCGGCCGATGAGCTGGAAAAAGCGTTCGACACGTGGACTGACCGAGTTAACAACTACCCGTATTGCGACGTTCACGGCAATTTTGGTTACCTGTTCAAAGGGCGTGTGCCTTCGCGTCCGTCATCCAACGGCTGGGGTCCTGTGCCGGGCTGGACAGGTGAAAACGAATGGAACGGGTTCATCCCGAATCCCGACCTTCCTCGCTCGAAGAACCCCGACACTGGCTGGGTTGTGACCTGCAACCAGCGTGTTGTAGACGAAGACTACGAACACTATCTAACGAACATGTATGGTACCGACTACCGAGCTCGGCGCATACGCGGTCGTATCGAAGATCTGGCCGACCGCAAAGCGACAGTCGCCGACATGGCGTCAATTCACGCCGACACTGTCTCCATTCCTGCAGTTGCATTGACCAAAGCAATCCTTTCGTTCGAGGGGTTTACTGGGATCTACGCCAGCGCAGCTGAGCAACTCGGCAACTGGGATTACGATCTGAAAGAAGATTCAGCAGCCGCGGCAATTTACGCTGCATCAACTCGAGAACTCAACAAACTGCTGGCGATACGGGCGTATGCCTCACTCGCTGGAGGTGTGACCGGTGAGTCGGTCGATGCAGGTGCCGAAGACCAATTGCGTCGTCAGCTCAAACCTGACTATATTCGGAGACTGGGTGACGGAACGCTCACGCAAGCACCCTACGGCTTTGAGACAGGGGATTTGGCTGAGAGTGCGTTCAAGGCCGGCATCGATTATCTAGCAGGACGCTTCAATGATGATCCCTCCACCTGGCGCTGGGGCGATCTACACAAGACAGGCCACGTGCACCCGTTGGCAGGATCATTCCCTGACTCTGCCGAGCAGCTAAACCCGCCTAAGGTCGAGGCATCTGGTGATGGTGACGTGCCGTTCGCTAGTGGAAGTCCCACACCCGCAGAATTTGTAATCAAGTCTGGCCCAATCAACCGGTACATCCACGATCCATCTGACTGGGGCAACGGTCGCTGGATCGTTCCGCTGGGGTCATCAGGGCACCCAGCAAGCCCCCACTTTTCGGATCAGCAGGAAATGTGGTCGAAGATAGATAACATTCCACAGCTTTGGGACTGGGATGAAATAGCCGAAAGTGCTGAATCGACCCAGCGGTTACAATCCAGCTAAGGCGCAGATTCGTTCTCAAAAATAATGTTTTCTCTCTTCTTTGTAAACAAGCAGGGAAGTTGCCACGCGATTACAAGTAATACCGGTGAAATTTGCCATGATGTTCGGCGATTCACCGTCGATCAGAGGCCATCTTCCGACAATACGCCTATAAATTACGTTTAACTAACATTAAACTTATGACTGATAGGTGATCTTATCGTGCTTATAGAACTATAAGTATTAATTTATAACGAAAAACGTTGTAATTAGTGATATCATTGCCTGATTCCATCGCGTAAGTAATAATGAAATCCACTGGTAGGATGCCAAACGGTGCTGATTCCGTTTAGTAATTTTTGCGTAGAGATTAATTTGAACAACGTCATCTGTTTAGCATTAGGGGGTTGACCACGCTTTCGACACACATCAAGTGTCGTCGAAAGAGTTGACTCAGGCATACGTACTCGGTGAGCA
>CAYTAO010000069.1:3197-14004 GCA_964435915.1 uncultured Dehalococcoidales bacterium | reverse complement strand
TTGGGAGTGAGTGATTCGGCGAGAGTAACTTCGGGAATTATCTCAGCATCGTACTATGATTCGGTTTTTGAACGATGGGAGACCCAGACAGATGCTGCCTTGAACCCTGGTAATAGCGGCGGACCGTTGATCAACATGTTTGGGCAAGTAATCGGTATCAACACATCTGCTAGACGAGAGTCGGTGGCAGGAGTTTCGGTTGAAGGTACGGGATTTGCGGTTAATGAACAGACGTTCAGAAGTCGAATTTCAGAACTTGAATCTAGCTCCTCAGTTCCCAATCCAACAGCTACGCCAGCCGCTGAGAGTTCAGATGGTGAGCTTGCTTCTGTCATATACGGTCCAACGTCCGGGGCGTTAATTCACAAACCTGAGATCAGCACAATTCCGGAATTCCCTGCATCTGTTTGGGAGACCAACGGTAACGTAAAAGCCACGTTCTATAATCCTTACTCAAGTGCTACTCAACGTTTTAGCTATGGATTCTCTTTCAGGAAGAATTCAACTGATTCCCAGCTGGTATTCATCTCAAGTAACGGTATGTGGTATCACTACGCTCGGATGGTTGGTGACGATAAACTTGTGGGTAGCGGTGTACTGACTAATCTTGATTTGACCGAAACCGGTACTAATCAAGTCGGGGTTGTGTTTGTGGGAGATACCGGCTGGCTGTTTATAAATAACAGCCTAGTCACCGACTTGGATCTGTCCGACGTGACAGGTGCAGGAGATATACGCGTAATCACCGGAGTCCATGGTGAAACTGATATGCGATCCGGTTTTGCTACTAACTTCGGCGCATTTCAAATAGTCCGACCAAGTTTGATCCTGAAAAAGTCTTTAGGGGCATTAACAAAATTAGAAGGGAAGCTCGCGACGTGGGTGACACCCCAGAAACTCCTGAACTCTTACTCAACAGTGACAATAACAAACCCTTATGGGCCACCTAAGTATTGGAGTTATGGTCTTATGTTCCGGACAGACGACGGAATGGGTATGGTTATTGTTCATTCAAAGACTTCGATGGGCGGTAACTGGGAGTTGAGTTACCGCTCGGATGCCGCGAATTCTGTTACCACATCAGTAATCACTTATGAGACAGCTTCTAACTTGAAAATGAATGCTGGAGAGTCAAATAAGCTGGGCTTAATGGTCATAGATAATTTTGGTGTACTTTATTTAAATGATCAAAAAGTGAGTGAGTTTGACTTAACCGCAATATCTGGAACTGGACAATCCGGTGTAGCGTCGGGATGGTATGGAGGTGACGAATGGGAACCAATTGGTACTGTCACAGAGTTTGAAGATTTGAACGTCTGGTCACTCGGAGACTAGTGTCATATTAGTCGATGTTCGACATTGATACTGGCTGACAGGGATTTCGTTAAGCCGACAGTGAATGCGGAGGTCACAGGCCCCGGGCTTTGGCGATTTCACCATCACGATAAGTGAGCCTGTCGACGAGAAAGACCGACTGCTTTAACTCTGGGGACTGGTTGTTGCAGAGTTGTTGCAACGGACGCTCTGAAACAGCCTGATACAGTTTCTAACATTCTCTACTACGAATCCAACTGCGAAAATGGTGCGTCTGAGGTAGCCTGAGATATGGTGATTCTAACTTACAAGCAGGGGGCGATGGTTTGAGTCCCCCATCGCCCATCAAACTTCTTTAATGGCTAGGATACAGCTATTGTGAGTCCGGTTTCGGGCTCGGTTTGATTGGGTTGGCTGACTTGGGTTGAAGACTACTCAAGGTCAGTTTGGACACGCTAAACAGGGGAGATGTCAGTGACTCTTACGGCTGATTCAAAAACTTTAGCTAGCAAGCTGATCGAGAACGTAGGCAAGGTGATCATCGGCAAAAGCGACGTCGTTGAGTTGGTGCTCGTAGCACTCTTCAGCAACGGTCATGTTTTGATAGAAGACGTTCCGGGTGTTGGGAAGACGAAGCTTGTCAGATCGATCGCTACATCGACTGGCTGTGATTTTCGCCGAATGCAGTTCACTCCCGACCTGTTGCCCAGCGACGTGACCGGCGCTTCGGTTTTCAATCAAAAGACCGGTAATTTCGAGTTCAGACCCGGTCCGGTCATGGCTCAGGTGGTTCTCGCCGATGAGATTAATCGTGCGACACCTAAGACTCAGTCTGCACTGTTGGAGGCGATGGGCGAACAGCAGGTTACGGTTGAAGGCAAGACGCGTGAGCTGACCAGCCCGTTCATGGTGCTTGCAACGCAGAATCCTATCGAATACGAGGGTACTTTCCCGTTGCCCGAAGCACAGCTTGATCGATTCTTTATGCGGATCTCTCTCGGTTACCCGGATTCCGCGCAAGAAGTGGCGATCATGGACGACCGTGAGCACGTTGATCCGATTAACCAGTTGGCAGCAGTTTGTTCGCCTGAGGACATTGTTAAATTGCAAAAGAAGGCGGACGATATTTACATCGATGCCCTTGTTAAGCAGTACATAGTCGATCTGGCGGCGGCAACTCGGCAGCATCCTGAGGCTGCGCTGGGAGTTTCACCGCGGGCTTCTATTAATTTGATGAAGGGCAGCAAGGCTTACGCCATGTTGAAGGAGCGCGATTATGTAGTGCCCGACGATATCAAGACGCTTGCGGCTCCGATGCTCTCTCACCGTGTTTTGCTTACACCGTCAGCCAGGATGAGAGAAGTCACACAGGAGACTGTGATTGCCGACGCTCTGAGGCAAGTCCCGGTGCCGGGCGCAAGCGTACGAAGAACTTGATTCACTGCGTCGGAACTTATGCTCCGTTCATCCAGATCAACTAACAATCAGACTGACGATTCTCCCACTGCCAGATATGGGCGTGGGAGTGGGCGCGTTGTCCGCGGTGCGAAGCGGCATCCGATTCTTTACGGAATCCTGTTGGTGATGGTGATCGAGTTTCTGACTGGTATGGCGACAGGTTTTGACCTATCGGTCCGGCTTTATTATTCGCTGGCAGTGCTGCTGGTGGTGGGCTGGATATGGGCGAAGAGCAGCTCTGAGCAGATGACTGCCGACGTTAAGCGGTCGAAGGGTCCTCACACTGTTGGTGACACGATTTCTGAGATAGTAATAATACGAAATAGTGGACGAATGCCGAAGGCGTGGGTAGAGGTTGAAGATCGTACGGATCTACCGGGTGTTCAGTTCAAGCGCGTTGCGAGCCTAGGTTTGTTGGTGGCGTTCGATAGGTTCGAGATGTCGGGTGTGGTAACTCGAAGGGGTGAGTACACGATTGGTCCGCTAGTCGCTCGAACTTCAGACCCGTTCAGCCTGTTCCCGCAGGAAATAGAGTTTGGTGGGCAAAGCACGATGTTGATATACCCAAAGATTATCGATATGCCCGATTTTGCCTCACCTTCCGTTCATTTAGTTGGTGACAACTCACGGCGTCATCGCGCTCGCGCGCTGAGCACAGATGTTTCAACTGTTCGCGAGTATGAAGCGGGTGATCCGCTTGGAAAGATCCACTGGCTTTCTACGGCGCGCACCGGTGATTTGATGGTCAAGCAGTTCGACCAAGGGTCGTCGAACGATATGTGGGTGTTGTTCGATCAACACATCGATTCGGTGGCTTCGATTGGTGACGAATCGACTGACGAGACCGGGGCGAGTGTTGCTGCTTCGGTTATCGACAAGTACACCCGTGGGTTCCTTCCCGTTGGGTATGTGGGATATGGCAGCAAGTCACTTATTGCACCGCCAAATCAGTCAGAATTTCAGCGTGAGCAGATCATGCGGCACATAGCTTCGAGCAAACCCACTGGTGACGTAACAATGTTGGAAACGCTTTCTGAACTGGAGCGTGATTTCGGTCAAAACACTTCACTGATTGTGATTACTGCTTCCTTGGACGGACCGTGGGTAGATGCCCTTGGAGGCCTTGCGAGGCGAGGGGTGCGGGTAAGCACGATTTTGATGGACAGAGCCTCGTACGGAGGGGAGTCGAATCATGGCGCACTCGAACATCTGACCAACATTGGTGTGTCGACGTATCCGCTGTCCCGTGGCGATTCGATTTCTAGTGCGCTGTTGAACCCGATTGGTGGTGATCGAGGTATTTTACGGTCGTCCGCTGGTTCATTACACCCGGATGAGATTCAAGAAGCTCCGATGAATGGTCAGAGTGAATTCGAGCTCGCAGGGTCAGAATTTTCGACGAACACGGAACATCCGCGGGCTGGTGAGCGGTGAGCACAGGCACCGATGTTTTGGGTAATGCTGCAGGCGTAGCTCAGGTAAGGGTTACCGGCGAATCCATCAGTAAATTCGAATCGACAGGCAATGCTCTGGTTAGATTCGCTCCGTTACACGAGTGGGTCAGTCTGACAATCCTCGCCTGGATGATGGCCAACGTTGGGTGGTCGGTTCAACTGGCGGGCTGGGGCGATCTTCCATCGATAATCCCGACGTTGCTGATGGGAATGTTAGCGGCATTTATCGTTCCGAAGTTGAATCTCAACTGGTATCTGGTGACCGTATATGCGATCGGCTTGGGAGTATTCGTTGTGTTGTGGCAGGGATCTGTGCAGGCAACTGGCGGTCAGCCGTTTGCGAGGGGTGCGGACAGTGTTTCGAGATTTATCGCATGGATTGAAGTTGCTCGCGGGGGTGGGATCAGCACGGACACAGTGCCGTTTGCTCTGATGTTTATCACGGCATCGTGGATTTCTGCTTACGCGGTGACAGCACTGACCTTTAAATTCAAATCGCCCTGGTTGCCAACGGTACTACTTTCGATGGTGATTCTGACGAACCTTAGTTATCGACACGGCGAGCATGAACACACGTTCTTCCTGTTCCTTATCGGCGGTGTGTCGCTGTTCGCTCACCTCACCACGATCCGCAGGATCGAGCGATGGAAGGCTGAAGGGATTAGCTACACTAAGAAACTGGCCTGGTCTACGGTTCAGGACGGAGTTCTACTCGCGATACCGATCGTAGTGATCGGTGCCTTGCTTCCTGTTTGGGAGCCGCGGTCTGAGCAGCTCAAGGAGACCTGGGACTGGTTCAGGTCCCCGTTTCTCGCTCTTCGGGAGCCGGCAAATCGGTTGCTGGCAGGGGTTGACGGTCCTGGTAACAAGGGGTTGTTTGCCATGCCCTCTCAAACCATGGCGTTTGGTGGGTCGGTCAAGCTGACTCAAGAACCTCTGTTGTGGGTGTCTTCAAAGTATGTTGTGCCGCATGCGGGTCGTATTTACCAGCACTACACTTCTCAGGGCTGGTTAAACGACGCGGCAACGGAGGTTAGTGCGCCGGCGCGTTCGGCGCTGACCCTTGCTCCAGAGGAGTTGGCACGAGAGCGAGTTTCACAGGATTACATTCCATTGGTCGATACGAGGACGGTGGTTCCTGCCGGTGGTGTTTTCTCGGTTGATCGAAATGCAATTGTTCAGATACTCGATCCGATGGTCTGGCGAGTGCCGCTTTCGGGTTCGACTGAGCCGTTGATTTTGATGCCGTCAGATATCAAAAAAGTTGGATTTGCGGTTAGATCAGCAGTGAACGATCTGGTTCCAGTCGACAGGATCGATAAACGGTCTTCAAATCCGCGGCGGCTTGTTACTCCGGATATCGCAGAAGAGATCATCGAGAAATTGAAAATAGTCGGTAATGAAGGAGTGGATCCGACTATCTCCAGAACAGTGATTGATGACGCCGGGGTTGAGCATACGTTGAAGACTGTACTGGAGCCGTTATCGGGTGATGCTGCGTCGATAGATTGGGATGTAACTGAAACCAGCATTGTCATAGATGGGGATTCTGGCCTTGTAACTAATATTGTTTTTGAACGAGAGACTCCAATCGAGCAGATTAGTGTTCTGCTTGCGAAGGAAGCTAAAGAAGAAGAGGAATTCTCGATACAGACGTTCGTATCGACGGCTACTGACGAGCAGCTAAACGAGGCGGGAGTTGATTACCCGACGTCGGTGACTGATCGCTACCTTCAGCTGCCCACATCTCTTCCGGCTGAGGTCTGGCACCTGGCTGCGGACATCGTATCGGACGCCGAGGCGATCACACCTTTCGAAAAGGCCGAGGCAGTGAAGGAATTCTTGAGAAGTCAGGAGTATTCGCTGGAAATATCGGGACCGGATCACGGCACAGACGGTGTCTACTACTTTCTTTTCCAGACGCAGGATGAGCCATGTGCGAGCGTGGACGAGGATTGTCACCTAGAGGCGATCAAGGGTTATAGTCAGTATTTCGGATCATCAGCCACAGTGTTGTTGAGAGCGGTTGGTGTGCCGGCTAGATTCATAGCGGGTTGGGGGCCGGGTGAGTACGTTCCTGACGCCGGGATGTTCCTGATTCGCGATGCTGATCGGCATGGATGGACGCAGGTTTACTTCCCCGAGTATGGCTGGATCGATTACGAAGTCACTCCGGGTCAGGCATCTCTTGCCCGCGGTCAGTTGCCGTTTGTTATTAGCGAGTATGTTGGTGCTCCAACAGGGTCGCTTGGGACGATTGAGGAAGATCAGGCTTACCTCGACGATCTAGATGAGCTCGAGCGGATTGCCGCTTTGCTGCGTGGCCGCGCAGGATCTAATTTCTCTGGAGATGACTCTGGATCCGCTCTGCTGGGTATACCGTGGCGAGCTCTGGCGTGGACTGGCGGAGTGCTCGCGTTTAGTGTGATTGTGTCGTCAACTTGGTGGATTAGTCTCAGAGGGATGGATGCGCCGACAAAGGCGTATGCACGTATGAATAGGATTGCGGTTTTGACGGGTATGAGGCGCCGTCCAAATGAAACAGTGATGGAGTTCGCAGCTATTCTTGGCGATCGAACGGCCAGTGCCCGAGAGCATGCATCGTTCATTGCGATGGCGTACCAAAGACAGGTGTATTCGGATTCGATGTGCCTACGAGCCGAAGACGGAGAATTGCCGAAACGGCTTGAGAGGGCGTGGCGCGGCGTGGCACGGGCACTTTTGATTCGCCGACTCAAACTGATGGCGGGTCTTAACGGCGATTCAATGGCGGGTCGGAGTATCTAGATTGGCAAAGACTGATTCGAACGAGCAGCTTACATATGACGTATTTGATACCGATATGGGGTGGGTGGCGATAGTCGGTAGTAATCACGGGATAGTTCGCGCGAGCCTTCCAGAGTCTTCGCCGGAATCTGCGCTCGATTTTGTACAGCCTGAGATTAATAAGGCCGTTCATGCACCGGAAGATCATGTTGAAACTCGAAACCTGATGATCGGCTATTGCGCTGGTGAGCCAGTGGACCTAGCGCTGATTCCGATCGATACAAGGAAGACGACTCGGTTCTTTAAAGACGCCTGGGAGGCGTGTCGGTCTATTCCCGCTGGTGAAACCCGCAGCTACGCATGGTTGGCTGAACAAGCAGGGAATGTGAAGGCTGCGCGAGGTGCGGGTCAGGCGATGGCGCACAATAAGTTGGCATTACTGGTGCCCTGCCATCGTGTAGTGAGTTCCAGTGGGGATCTTGGTGGTTTTGGCGGTGCGGGGCTACCGTTGAAATCTCGACTGCTGATGATGGAATCGAGCCGGTAGCCAATTACTCGGGTTCACTTTGAAGATCAGTTTCGAGCGGATGTTTGTCTGGTACCGAGATGAACGAGTCGAGCACTGATTGGGCGCTCTCGGCATCTGATGTTTGCACCATGATCCTGACCGGGAACACCGAGATTCCCATGAACCCGACAGCATCTCCGGGTTGCAGCTTGCAATCTATGCCGGCGGATCTAATGAGGCCGCACCACGATTCGGCGATCAGTTGATCGGGTGCTGTGGTTAGAATTTCCCATTTCATGTCCGTGTGCCACTCCAATGACCGGTTCGTCTGATCAGGCCAAGGTTGAATGAACAGATCCGTTGCCGAGCAGTTCGTGAAGACGGTTGGTAAGCTGAGTTCCTGATTGAACGCTGAAAGGCATGTCGAGTCGAACGATTTTCTTACGGGTCTCTATTTCCAGAACTGCCGGATCTGATCCGGGGAACTCCACGAACAATCGCATAATGTCTTCCAGTCGATATCGATCGACAGCAACATCACCGGTTTCCTTGACACGTACGAGTACGAGGTCACCGCCCAAACCACTCTGTGCTTCGTCGGGTTCATTCGCGATGAGCACCATGGATTCGCTTGCCAGTGGAGTTTCCTTGTTGATCGGTTCGTTTTCAGGTCGAACCGGTGGGCCGTATGAGTTGTCGGGTTGTTCGTTTACTTGTTTTACTTCCGGTGCAGCACGGGTATCTGCCCCCGTGCTTTGCACAGGGTTGTTCAACACCGGTCGCGGTTCGCTTACTTCGTTGAAGCCAGCTCGGATGACAGGGGTAGGTTCGTTTTTGCTTGCCTCGGCCTCTGATTCAATCTGGCCTTCGGCCTTTAGTTGATATTCGCTTGCTGTTTCGATGGAGATAGAAACTCGCCCGAGTCTTTCACGAACTTCGCCTGTTATAGAAACGAAATTACCATTCTCCCACAGCCCGGTGGTTACTTCGAGGATGTTGGGCCAAACGACCGTCTCGATGTCGCCATCTAGCAACTTCAGATTGAGCGAAAGGAACTTGTCGCCTCGTTTGGTGGTCAGCTCTCTTACACTATTTACTTGGCCGAGAGCGGCGCGCTTTTGACCCGAGAGTTCGGCTGTGATGTCCGATGCGAACACGATGATGTTTTCGGGTTGCTGCCGCATCTCTTTTGTGAACGGACTCTGGGTCAGTTCGACACCCAGAAGATCCAGCTCCCAGATGACTCGCTCCTGATCTGTCGTATCGTCGGCACTGGCGATTTCTATCTCGACCATCGGCGCTGGAACTGAATCACCGAGCATGTCGAACATCGAGGTTTGACCAGATTCACGTAGCTTGGTCTGTCGTTGTGTGGCAGCGATTATCCGGTCTACTGATTCGAGGAGGTTCCCTCGCCCCCCGAAATCGTCAAATCCGCCGACTCTGATCAGGCTTTCAAGCGTGCGGCGGTTGAGAGACTTTGAATCGACGCGCCGGCATATGTCTTCGATGTCTTTGAACAGGCCCCCGGCTTCACGTACTTCCACTATCGGATCGACTGCGCCTGCACCGACGTTTTTGACGGCGGCCATCCCGAACCGGATAGCATCGTTGCCATCGGCATCTCGCTCGATGGTGAAACCGGATCTGGAGTAGTTGATGCTGGGCGGTTTTACGGTGATATCGAGCCGGGTAGCTTCCCGAATTGCTTCCCCGACTTTTTCCGGGTTTCCAGATGCTGAGTCGAGTAACGATGCGATGTATTCGGTTGGGTAGTTGGCCTTGAAGTAGGCCGTCCAGTAGGCAATGTAGGCATATGAAACGGCGTGAGCCTTGTTGAAACCATATCCGGCGAACGGTGCCATCAGCTCGAAGACTGTGTTCGCTTGATCTTCCGTATAGCCTTTTTTCAGTGCCCCGATCTTGAATTTTTCGTGTTCGGCGTTCATTACCGAGTTGATTTTCTTGCCCATCGCCTTACGGAGAATGTCTGCTTCGCCGAGTGTGTAACCGCCGAAAGTCTGGGCGATGAGCATGACCTGGTCTTGATAGACAAGAACGCCGTAGGTTGGTTCCAAGAGTTCTCGCAGGTCTTCGTGCGGGTAAGAGATTTCAGCCCGACCATGTTTGGCTTCGATGAAGGTGCCGATGTGTTCCATCGGACCGGGGCGATACAGAGCGATCATCGCTGCGAGATCGTTGATCGTGGTTGGTTTGAGTAGCTTGATGTTCTTGCGCATTCCTTCCGATTCGAGTTGGAACACGCCAAGTGTGTCGCCCCTGCCCAAAGCCTCGAATGCTTTTGGATCGTCGATTGGAACGTCGTAGACGCCCATGTGCTCGCCGGTTGTCTCGGCGATCAACTTTACGCACTGGTCGAGGATCGATAGGTTTGCCAGACCCAGAAAGTCCATCTTTAGCAGGCCAACATCGGCCACGGGGTGCATTGAGTACTGTGTAGTTGGGCTTGCGTCTTCATTACCGCTGCTTGATCGCTGTAGTGGTACGTACTCGGTCAGCGGTTTTTCGGAGATAACCACTGCTGCGGCGTGGGTACTAGCGTGACGAACAGATCCTTCTACCTTCAGTGCCATGTCGATCAGTTCTTTGGCGTCTCTGTTGCGACTGATTTCCGCGCGCAACTCGGGAGATTCGTCGATGGCGTCTTTCAATTTGATGTTGAGAGTGAGCGGGACCATCTTTGCGAGCTTGTCGCTGAGATTGAGAGGGAGTGCCAGCGCCCGTGCCGTATCGCGTATCGCTGCCTTGGCACCGAGTGTCCCGAACGTGACAATCTGGGCTACGTGCTCGGGGCCGTAGTGGTCGACGCAGTACTTAATGACTTCTGCGCGCCGATCGTCTGCAAAGTCCATGTCGATATCTGGCATCTCTCGACGTTCGATGTTCAAGAATCGCTCAAAGAAGAGGTCTGCTTCGACCGGGTCGATCTGGGTGACTTCCAGACAGTAAAGAACCAGGCTGGCTGCTGCTGAACCACGAACTGCAGAGAGGATTCCTCGTTCGTTTACAAAGTTGAAGATGTCCCAGCAAACAAGGAAGTAGTCTGAGAACTTGGCCTCTTCAATAATTCCCAGCTCATATTCGAGTCGTTCTTTCACTTCTTCGGTGGGATTTTCGAAACGCTTTTTCAACCCCTCGTAGGAGAGTTCTCGTAGGTACTCCATTGAGGGCGTGTTTTTGGGTGTGGTGTAGCGAGGGACGAGGGTTTGGCCGAATTCGAGATCGCGATCGACGGATTCACCGATTCTCACAGTCTGTGCAAGTGCCTCAGGGAGGTGTGACCATG
>CAYTAO010000069.1:0-3187 GCA_964435915.1 uncultured Dehalococcoidales bacterium | reverse complement strand
GGTGTCTTCCATGTGAAGGCGTTTGGGGTCTTTCACATTCGAGTTAGTCTGGATGCAGGTGAGAATATCTTGCGCAACTGAGTCTTCACGCCTCACGTAGTGCGAGTCGTTGGTGACGACCATCGGGAGGCCGGTCTGGTTGCTGAGCTGGATGATGGCTTCGTTGATCTTGGCTTGATCAGGTACGTGTTCGTGCATCATCATTTCGAGGTAGAAGCGGTCATGGAAGACGTTTCCATACCACTCAAGTGTTTCGTGGGCCGAGTCCATATCGCCGTTTTTTATGTAGCGAGCCAGTTCACCTGACGGGCATCCAGAGAGGACAATGAGCCCTTCCGAATATTTTTCCAAGACCTCTCGATCCATCCTCGGTCGGTAGTAGAAGCCTTCGAGGTGGGAGGCTGTGACAAGTTTGAGAAGGTTCTGGTAGCCGACCCTGTTTTGCGCCAGAACGGTCATGTGGAACGGTGACCGCTTCTGCGGGTTTTTCTCCTCCCGTGGACCGTCGGCCACGTAGCCTTCGACACCGATGATGGGGGTAATGCCGGCTTTTGTGGCTTTCTGGAAAAATTCGATCGCACCGTGAAGGTTGCCGTGGTCGGTCAGGGCAATTGCGGGTTGTTCGAGTTCCACCGCTCTGTCGACCATGTCACCCAGCCTGCTGAACCCGTCAAGCAGTGAATACTCGGAGTGGTTGTGTAGGTGGACGAACGGGTCGGTCACAGGCAATTTTTTCTTGGAAAAAGGTGATGGGAAAGTGCGGTCAACGGAGCATAGCGTTCCCTCAAGATTGAGTCGACCCCGTTAAGAGATTTGCGACCCCAAGATAGCCTATTTCACCGGGAATCTTGTTACGTAATGTCAGCGAAACTTACACGCTGTATTGAGGTAGAGTGCCCATATTGAGCGTTATACATAGAAGTGAGCATTGGAACGGCGGGTGATAAAGTCGATTTCAGTTGATCTTCGCACGAAGTCGTCTTGTTACGGCAGCGTAACTTTGATGGGCAGCCTCAGGAGACGAATTTGGCTTCAAAAAATTTCGCTGCAGGCCAGAAAATACTCGTTGTTGATGACGAGCACATGTCCGATTTGATGCGGTCCGTTCTGCGTCGTATAGAAACGGATGGATTTAAACCGATTGTTGTGGCGCCCGAAGGTGAACATATTACGGGTGACGATTACGAGACGCAGACGTTGTTCGCTATGGAGACTGAGCGGCCGGCGGCGGTTCTGCTTGATGTTCGATTCGGCGAGTACGATTCGGATCGTTTCAAAGGGCTGTCGATACTCAAAAAGATTGTTGATTGGGACGCCAGCATGCCGATACTGATGTTTACCCAGTACGCACAGGGCCCTTATAGAGACACTGCTGTTTCGGCCAGTTTGAGTGTGAGTGCTTCGGTGGATTTTATCGATAAGCTGGCGAGTCCCGAGGAAGTCGTATTACGACTGCGACGGCTGATTGGTAGGGCTCCTGAGACGATCAAGATCGGCTCGCTATTCGAAATTGATGCAGAGAATGCAGCTGTGTATGTAATCGACAACGGCAGGCGCGAGATGATCCGTGAAATACAGGGCATGAAGCTTGAAATACTGAATGAGCTTGCCTCTGCAATGTACCGATCTGAAGGCGAGCTTGTGCCATTTTCTCGACTGGAACGTTTTTCAGATGGTGAGGACTCCAGGGCGTCGTTGCGGGTGAGAATTCGTGAGCTCAAGGTTTCGCTTGGCAAGGCTGTTTCAAAGGAGTTCGGCGCGACCGAGTTGATTATCAATGTCCGAAACCGAGGATATCGATTGGTACCACCGACCGATTAGTCTGGACACGCACCTAGATCTGGAACACGTCGATTGAACGATCAGGCTCTAAAATTACTGAAGATTGCTGGATTTGCACTGGCCGCAACTGGTCTGGTGTTTGTTTTGCTGTCGCCGGCAATTGGTGAGTCGATAACACCGAGGTCACTCTGGTGGATCGAGCCGGTTGCATATGCTGGCGCAGGATTGTTCATTTTCGGTGCTTTGATAGCGATGGTCGCGCTTGAGGTAGCGTCAAGACGGAAGTCCGAAGCAAACGACGATCGCTCATGGAGCCAGGTCACTCAGGATTATTTCGATACCTTCGCTCATG
This sequence comes from uncultured Dehalococcoidales bacterium, assembly GCA_964435915.1. Lineage (GTDB taxonomy): Bacteria > Chloroflexota > Dehalococcoidia > Lucifugimonadales > Lucifugimonadaceae > Lucifugimonas. The sequence goes on along the minus strand of CAYTAO010000069.1, from coordinate 1,053 downwards.
ACATGGGGCGTCCGCTTAGGAGGATTTTAGGCAAGCAGCGCGAGGCGAGGGCGTTGTTGAATGAGACTGGTGAAGTGACTCCGCACATGGTGGTGGAGTTGCTGGATGAGATTGAAAACCAGGCTCCGAACTTTAGGTTGATGATCGAGAACGTACGAGTGCTGGTTGATCTTGAGGATGAAACCGCCTCGCCTGCGGTTGAACCGGTCGATGCGGCGGCGATTGTTCGCAATGTGTCGGATCGGTATACACCGATTGCGAGGGAGCGTGGGCTGGAGCTTGTGTGGTGGTGCGAGCCAAGCGAGTTTGGTCTTGTTTATGGAGATGGATCTGCTCTGGATCATGTGATTACGAATCTGGTCGACAATGCGGCAAGGTTCGCCGAAGGGCATATAGAGATTCGACTTACCCGCACCGATTCTTCGTATCTCGTTCGTGTTTGGGATGACGGTAATGGCATTGCTGAATCACATCTTGCTCATGTATTTGATCGAGGGTGGACACCTGAGCTTTCGGCGAGGAGCGAGAAGCAGAGTTCCGGGCTCGGTCTGTTCATCGCGAGTTCGCTGTCAGAGCGCTGTGGTGGTCAATTGCTTGTCGAGTCTGAGCAGCCGAATCAAGCGAGTCCGGACGATCACCATACGATGTTCACTCTGTCGCTACCTCTCGACAATCGACCAGCAGTAACAGAATGATGACGGCCAAAGCTCGGCTGGTTCCTCTGAGATGGCTATTGGTGTCGAGGCCATCGCTGCTTACGCTTGCGATAGTTCTTGTTGTGGCAACGGGCTGTGTTGAGAGTCGCGACAGGTACACGCCTGTACCTTCGACGCCGACGGCAACGTCGGTGCCAATTCCAACCCCTACTGCAACACCGTCTCCGACTCCGACTCCGACTCCGACTCCGATCCTGATCCCTATTGCAACACCGGCTCCTACATCGACCCCGGTGCCTCCGCATCCGGATCCTCCAACGACACCGGAGCCACAGCCACCGCATCCACCAGCGCCACCGAATCAACCGCCGCCTACTCCAACAACTACCCAAGAGCA
>CAYTAO010000068.1:13289-14053 GCA_964435915.1 uncultured Dehalococcoidales bacterium | reverse complement strand
TCGTGCCAGTCCGCGACAAAGATCGAGCCGTCGGGTGCAACGGCAACATCGGCATGGCAGGCTCTTCCTACGGCGGGTGCGTACAGTGGCTCAGCGCCCCGCTCCAGAACAAGTATCTTAAAGCCCTGGTGCCCCGAGTAATGTGTACCGACTACTATCAGGGTCTTATGCACCCGGGTGGGGCGTTCCAGTTGAACGTGATGATGACCTGGGGTATGCGCACCAACGGCCGTACAGGGCAGAGCATTGACTACCACAACTGGACCGAGGCGTTCCGATCTCTGCCGCTGACAAATCTCGCCGGCAACGCCGGTCGCGATCTGAAGTTCTGGCAGGACTGGCTGGCTCACCCGAACGACGACGAATACTGGAACGAGGTTAATACCGACCGGCGCTTCAACGAAATCGAGGTGCCTTCGCTGATCATGGGTGGGTGGTACGACCTCTACGCAACGGATGCCTTCGATAACTTCACCGGTCTACGGGAACGAGGTGGCTCCGAGCTGGCGCGTGGCTCGAAGCTGATAGTTGGTCCATGGGCGCACGCTCTCAGCATGTCGACGAAAACAGGCGATATTGACTTCGGAGCCGACTCGATGCTCGATCTCGATTCGATCGAACGAGACTGGTTCGACAAATGGCTTAAAAACGAGCAGCCTGTCTCAGAAGACGCGCCGATCCGAATATTTGTCATGGGAACCAACGAGTGGCGAGACGAGCAGGAATGGCCGCTCGAGAGGACTGACTGGCAAGCGTTCAACCTG
>CAYTAO010000068.1:2616-13279 GCA_964435915.1 uncultured Dehalococcoidales bacterium | reverse complement strand
TTCCGACGGTCGGGCGAATACGGCGACTGGTGATGGAACTCTCATGCTGGACTCGGCTGATGGCGAACCGGAAGATCACTTTACATACGACCCCGAGATGCCGGTCCAAACGCTTGGCGGTAACAACTGCTGCTCACCCGATATTGTTCCGTGGGGGCCGTACGACCAGCGACCAGCTGAGGGGCGCTACGATGTGCTTTGTTACACGACGGACACTCTGGAGGACGACCTCGAAATCACAGGACCGATACGTCTGAATCTGTTCGCAGCTACGGACGGACTCGATACCGACTGGACCGCCATGCTGGTTGATGTATCGCCGACCGGCTACGCAAAAAACCTTTGCGACGGGATTATCAGGGCTCGGTATCGCGAGGGGTTTGAGGAGCAAAAACTTCTCAAACCCGGCAAGGTCTACAAGTACGATATCAAGGTTGGAGTTACCAGCAATGTGTTCAAAAAAGGCCACAGAATTCGATTGCAGGTCTCTTCATCAAACTTCCCCAGGTACGATCGCAATCAGAACACCGGTGGTGAGCTGTACACCGAGACCGATATGAGAATCGCTCAGCAAACGGTGTATCACTCGCCAGAGCACCCTTCGCAACTCATCCTGCCAGTAATACCCAAATAACGACCTAGCGATTGCATATGCGCTCAAGGTTGAAACACTAATCTAGGTTGAGCGAATAGAATTCCCTCGATGTCTCCCACACCGCTCATCCTGTTACCTCCGTCAGAAGGCAAAGCCTCTGGCGGAGAAGGCCCGCCGCTCGATCTCGATACATTGTCGTTCGAATCGCTGAACAAAACGCGGATGCAGATGGTCAAATCGATCAGCCTACTCAGTGGAAAACCACGAGTATCCCAAAAGCTTCTCGGTGTAAAAGGTATCGCACTGGAAACCGCGAGGGCCGACAACGCTAGTCTGATGGACACACCGACTCTGTCCGCGATCGAACGGTACACCGGAGTGATGTACGACTCAATCGACTATAAGTCGCTTGATGCCGATGCCAAGGAGTGCTTTGATCAGAGCACGATCATATTATCGGGACTTTTCGGAATGGTCCGCCCATACGACATGATTCCCACCTACAAGTTAAAAATGGGTGCGAAGTTGCGCCGTAACAGGACCTGCGCCGCCATCTGGAAGCCATTGATATCGAAGTCTCTGGCGGCGTTAGCCGAAAGCAGTGTGATCTGGGATCTTCTCCCAAACGAGCACAGCGCTGCTTGGGATCCTTCACTTGTTGCATGCGACGTTCGGTTTACAGTCAAATTTCTCGAGGCAGGGCGGAATGGAAAATTGAAGACCGTCAGTCACTGGTCCAAAGTACTCAAGGGCGCACTGATACACCATCTTGTTTCGAATCTCGATGCCGCGGGCTCTGCCGATTCGGCACTTGCGCTTCTGTCGGAATTCTCGCACCCGGAAGGCTACGAGTATCGACCGAACCTCACAGTCGATGTGGACGGGGCGACCGAAATCGTTCTGCTTAAAGAAGGCTAGAAACGAGGGACAACTATGACCACTGTAAACACCGGTCCTCGCGCCGAGAGATTCATCGGAGATGGGCTTTACTCTCTCCCACGAGCACATCTCGCTGTCATCGACGGGAATCCAGAACACCTTTTCAAGACGAATTACTTCATCATCGAGAAGCTGAAGCTGTTCCTAAGCCTCTTCGAGAAATACTTTTAGATCCTCAGATGTGATGTCAGCTGCTAGCTGCATAAAATCAATTTTTTCCATGGCCCAAAGATGAACACCAAGACTGTCTGACGAGTCAGGTCGGTGATAACCATCTATGGAGTTTGTCCCCGTGATACACCGACCGGAAGCCCTTGCATCACCAGTTTAAGTAAACGTCCGCCAATGAACCGGTACATACGGGAATGGGCGGGAGAGCCTTGCGGAATTCAGCAAGTATGCAAATCTATTGCCACTTCGCCGGACACCATAGAACTGTATCGAATGATCGTACCCTTCACTTCGGAAAATGCCGGTTGTGTGCGCTTTGTTTACGGGTAGTTAGAGAGAACCGTCGATGATCATATCGATCACTGCTGGCTTGCCAGAATCAATCGCTGAATTAATGGCTGAATCGATGTCTTGAGGATCTTCAATTCGAACGCCCTGCATGCCGTAAGCCTGTGCCTGCGACGCGAAGTCGATTGGGTTCGGGAAGTCCATGGCGAAGTAGGAGTCCGGCTGTTCGAGCGCGTTGAGCCGGTGGTAGTGATTCATGTTGACTTTCAAGACGCGGTACGAAGCGTTGTTGCAAATAACGAAAACCGCCGGGATTTCTGAATTTACGGCAGTCCATAACGCTTGCACAGTCATGATCGCACTACCGTCCCCGACAACACCTATAGCCGGTTGATCTGGACTACCAAGCTTCACACCCATGACAGCACCCATTCCCCAGCCAATTGCCTGACCCCGGCACCCGTAATAGGTTCCCTGAGTTGACGGTGCTAACGCATCGAACAACAATCCGCCGGTACTTATGGAATCGTTGAACACCGCGGAATTCGATGGCAGCGCTTGTGCAAGATGATCGACCATCATCGCAGGTGACATTGGCCTGCCTCTGGACGATTTCCCTGCCAGTAACCTGAATGCTTTTGCGCGGGCTGAGCTTTCGGCTGCTGCTTCCCGTTTGCGACCGGCTGCAGCCTCCTCGTGGGAACCGGTAAGTCCGTCTTTGAGTGCTTCTGCCAGCTGCCCTAGAGCTTTGCCAGGGGAGGCCAGAATTCCGATATCAGTCGGTTCCGACCTGCCTATTGCCCCAGAGTTAATGTCTATGTGAACCAATGTCGATGCGACTGACACAAACTGACCTGGCTGGTAAAAGAAGTCTTCAAACACAGGGCAACCAACCGCCACGATCACGTCGGCAGCACGAACTTCAGCCACCGCCTCAACGGTGCGCATGTCCAAGTTCCCTTGCCAGAGCGGGTGACTCGCTGGGAAGTTCACGCTGGTAGATCCGTGACCGTATGCGCGCATGCCACCGGCTTCAGCAGCGGCCACGGCCGCCGCGGTGCCGTTAGTGTCCACGACTCGGTCACCAACAATTAGTATCGGTCGCTCTGCGCCTGCCACCAGTCCACAGATCTGGTCTATTAACTGCGGGTCGGCGGACGGCGAAATATCAACTTCTGACGACGGGACAAGATCCATCTCAGCAACGTCATCGAATGCATTGGCAGACATGGCAACAAAGGTTGGTCCCGTCGGTGCTGTGCGCGCTTCCTGAAAGGCGCGCCTGATAACCGACGGGACCTGTTCGGCGTGGGTGATCTCCGTGCTCCATTTCGCGTAGGGGCGAGCCATATTTGCGAGGTCGGATCGACCCGGTGCCAGCTTGCGGATGTCCTTGTTTCCGGCGGTCATAACCATTGGAGTACCGGCGTACAATTGGTCGATCATCAACGACAGACCGTTCGACATTCCGTTGTCGATATGCAGGCTGACTAGTGGCACCTTACCGGTCGATCGTGCATACCCTTCGGCAAGGCCAACTGCCACGCCTTCCTGAAGCACGAGGACGTATTCGATCGATGGATACTGATCCATAACTGCCATCATCGGGGCTTCGCTTGTTCCAGGGTTGCCGAACATGTATTCGACACCTTCCGCTTCGAACATTTTTAGAAGAGCGTGCTTACCAGAGATACGTGCCAATTGCCGAGTTCCTTTTCTATGGAGGTGCTACGTGAAGCGTGAAAATTGCGGTTGATTACCGGCTAGTTGTCCGAAACCCCGTCAATCAGAATGTTCCTGAATTTCTCGGCGACGATCTCCACCTCGCCTTCCTGTAGGTTCAGCGGGTCGATCCACATTACGTTCGAAGGACCTTGATTCGTAGCGGCGTAAATGCGAGGAGTTCCCTCTTTTAGCCGGGCTTCTATGTCTTCTGGCATCGAACCTCGCCAACTATCGTCGAAGGTGACGACCGCGTTGGGTATGTAGTGATCGTAGTTGTGCTTCACTTCTGCGACCAGACCCGGTATTTCGGATATCTGATCTACGATGAAATTCATCTGCCTGCGGTATTCTTTCGTCTCGGCCTCTTCATCGACCTCGACAAAGGCCTCCAGCGCGGCCAGCAAGCCAGCGATCTCTTCCTTTGATACCTTCTGCGCTCGCGTGACGCCGGGATTTGGGGCGTTGTTGAGGCGGGCATACTCGACCCACTCAGGCTTGCCGATCAGAAAGCCCGTACTCTGTGGACCACGTACTGCTTTGCCACCGGAGAAGCTGACAAGGTCGGCCCCCTGACGAGTGAACTTGGTGAGATTTTCTCGGGGTGGCAACATCGATGCACAGTCCGCAAGAACAGGCAGTCCGTGCCTGTGAGCAAGATCTGCCAGATCGGTGAGAGGGATAGCTCCAACATTTTTAAACGGCGATTCAAGGTGAATTATCGCCGCTGTCTGTGACGTGATGGCAGCTTCGACCTCTTCGAGTTTTCTTTCGACAGTTTGATCCGGCTGCCCGACCTCTACGAACTTAGATCCCGGTCCGAGATAAAGATGATCGTAGATGAAGCGGTGACTGCGCTGAATGATCAGCTCATTGGGTATGTCATCGGTGATGGGCAGTTGAGCGATACGTACCGGGTCATCTTTCGCCATTGCTGCGGCCGCCTGAACGACCAGACCGCCTGAAGCCCCCGACGTCACCGTGGCTGCCTCGTTTCCAGTCAACTCGGCAATCCGTTCACCCGCTGCCAGCAGTAACTCGTCTATATGAACGAATACCTCGCTCATCGCTTCCATCGCCTCGATCGATTCAAGTCGGGGACGCGAACCAGAGTGTTGCGTGTTGGGTCCTCCGGCGTTGATCAGAGGAGTAATTCCGAGGCTCTCGGTTATCGCAAGACCAGTGAGTTCATTTGGGCCGCTGGGTTTAAAGGAACGTCGATTCTGTGACAACTACCTAATCTCCACTACTCGGGCTAGCACCCGATTGATTTAAACCTGGCTTTATTTCGTTTGCAGGGCCGGAGCTTGCATTATCCAGTTCGGGCCAATCTGGAATCAACTGTTTGTTCGTTGGCTCCAGCAGAATTATCGATACGGCACCGACAAGGCTAAACGCTGCAGATAGACCGAATGCCCAGATGTACCCGCCGGTGATGTCGAACATCATGCCCGGAAGAGCACCACCAAGAGCCATGCCAAGACCTGCACCAAGCAGCTGCCAGCCGTATGTCGTGCCCATTGGCGAGTGGCCATAGTACCGGCGATTCACGATCGGGAACGAAGTGCCTTCGCCACCGTAAGGAATCGCCCACAAAATAGCGAACAGATAGAAATCGAGAGTGGAGTTTGCGGTGAAAAGTAGGAACACGCCGACGCCCTGGCCGAAGAACGATACGAACATGACCGTCTTGGCGCTGAATCGATCAGACAATATTGGAGTGATAAACCGTGTGCTAACACTGATTATCGAGATGGTGGTTAGTACCCCGGCCGCGGCTAGAGGACCCAGTCCCTTCGACATTGCAAATGGGATAATTCCGACCAGTATCACCGCGTGTCCGGCACAACCCAGAAAGTGGATATTTATCAAATTCCAGAAGGCATTCGTCTTGTAAACGAAGCTCTGGAATTCATGCTGTGTTGAAACGAAGACGTTTCCACTGGTTACCAGCGGTTTGTCGTAACCTCTGGTTCCGTAAGCAATGCGACCCGCGTCTTCGGGTGTGTTTCTGAAAAACAGCAGGGCGAACGCCAGCGTCGCGGTGCCGATGATTCCTGCGATCTGCAAGGTCTGGCTCCAACCGACTGCGTTGAACAACACCGCAAGCAATTGCACAACGAGTGCAGGGCCCAGACTCCACGAGACCATCATGATCCCGGTTCCTAGTCCCAAATGGCGTCTGAACCAGGCCGCCACTGAGGGAACCACCGGTACAAGCAGCAGTGCCTGAGAAATCCCGAACACCACGCCGTAGGCAATATAGAGTTCCCAGATTTCTTTGGTTTGGGAAGTCCACATCATCCCGATAAAGAACAGCACTGTTCCGGTTGCCATTGTACGGCGCGCACCGAATCGATTCCCGGAGTAACCAGCGACCGGCGACGCTAGGGCAGCGACGATCGACATCAGGGCATAAGCGAGTCCAATAGACCCCGGAGACCACCCGAAATTCTCCACCAACGGCTCAACGAGTACACCGAACCCCATGCGGATTGCGGCACCGACCATTTGTACAGCACCTGCGATGAACACAATTACCCACGCGTAGTGGGCAATTGTGTGTTCTTCGAGTCCGAATTTCCTGTCGAGCCAGAGTGCAGCGTTACGCATGTAAATATTGGTTAGTGGAGCGGACAGGCGATGATCAGCCCGTCTTCCCACCATTTGCTCTCTAAATGACCCTCTGTGGCCCCTGCTGCAAGTGCCCGGTTTTCGATTCGGTCTGACGATGCCCATGCGCCGAAATAAATCAGTAATACGAGCGTTGAGATTACCGTTGTCGTTAACAGTGCTAAGCCCAATATTGGACGACGTTTGATCTCGAACCCTTCCAGTTCTGTGGAACGTCTCGCAGTTGTCTGATTTGGCGCAGTAATTTTCATCGAAAAATCATACGCCGGAAATACGTGTTTTAGTTTACGAAAGGGTCGCTACTTTGTGCGATGCGATCCAGTCCTCGTCAAGTTCAATTCCCAGTCCCGGACCGATAAGCGCATTGAGGTTACCGTTCTTATTGATCTCAAGTTGTTTTGTAACGCCCCACTGGTGAACCTCTTTCGGGAGCCAGTATTCGAAGTAAGTACAGTTCATCGATGACATCATCACGTGTAGATTTGCCGCGTTCAGCGCGGAGTTGCCTGCGAGACCAATTTCGCAGAATTTCTGAAATCCCTCGACTAGAGCCATCTGCTTTTTCAGACCCGTTATACCGATTTTTCTAACCGTTCCTCGAATCAACCGAACCGTGTTCATCTGCAGGAAATTCGCCGCTTCATGAAAGAGAAAGCCGGCCGTATCGCTCATATTCAAAGGTGTTTCAAGTCGAACGGTCAACTCTTTGATTGCTTCGATATCGCTCGCCGGTATCGGGTCTTCGAACCAGAAGTAATGATTTTCATCCAGTGCGTGACCAACGTACAGCGCCTCTCGAAAGGTGTAGCCGTGGTTGCGATCCAGCATCAGAGTCATATCGTTGCCCACCGCCTCACGCACCTTCGTCGCTGTAACAGCTGCATCTCTGTGCGACATTGGTCCGGGGTGGATTTTGTATGCCCTGAAACCATCAGCTTTTAGCTGGAGCGCCTCTTCGACGAACCCTTCGGGTGTACTGTGTCGAGGAGGATATGTGGCGTACAGAGGAACCTCCGTGCGGGCAGTGCCAAGCAACTTGTGTATCGGCTGCCCGGCGGCTTTGCCTTCGATGTCCCACAGAGCGACGTCGAGAGGTGCCCAAACTGGCTGTATTGCTGAACCGTGACCGGCTATTACATCCAGCTGGCTCCAGAGCCATTCTCGATCCGACGAGTCCCGTCCCATCATCACCGGTTTAAGAGTCTTGATAATCGACTGCATCCGCTGTGTCGAATCCCCGGCTTGGTCTCCGACGAACGCGTTGCCTTCCAATCCATCTTCGGTATTAACCCTCAGTACGCCCTGAGTTGTTCTCCCACCAAGGTCAGCTCGCTCATCCTGCACCCTTACAGGTGCTGTACTTCGCTCTATAACGTCTATGGTAATATCTGTGATTTTCATATGTTTATCAGCCTCTGCGTTGAAAGTTCAAACTGGCTTTTAGGGACGTGAATCAAGTTGTACTCGATCCTGATTGTGGAGTGAGTCTGGCTGTGCAATAGGGATTTTCTCCTAATGCACCTGCAACTTACACGGTTCTAATGGGTGTTGGGATTCTAGAGAATGTACACACATCTCTTACTCACCAGTTGTGGTTAAACCCTGCGGGCGAGTGCACCGAATATGGCTCATTAGATAGGCGATCCCAAACTTCATCGCCTGATGACATACCTTGGCAAGACAAATAAAATTGGTAGGCCGACTCGAGTAGCGTTCGTTGCCGAACAGGTAAGCAAGATCATGATTAAATCGAACTTATGGTTGGCAATCTTGGTAAGGTCAAAAAAGAGCACGGTGGACTGTATGCCGCGTTAGGCAAGATGTATGATTTGATCGACAACGAGAAGAGGCATGCAGTGGGAATCAAAATCGAGTTTGATCAGGCAAAAGAAGACCTTTTAGGTCAAAACACCAATGCAGATGTCGATGCGTTCAATCCAAAATCGGCATAACCTAAAATTGGCATAAGGTTTAGTCGACTTGGTAAACATGTCCTCCCCAACTGCCTCCATACAGAAGTAATCTAGCGGCACCTAATTTTCAGGTGCCGTTCACTTTTTAGGAGGATGAGTTGACGATGAGTACCGATCTAGCTTCTCTTGGCCAGAAAATAGCCGAGATGGCTTCGGAATCCATGACTCGAGATCGAGTCCCCGGCCTGTCCATCGGAATCGTCAGAGGTAATTCGCTGGCTGGCTACTATTCGTTTGGAACCCAGAAGCTGGGCGAAGACAAACCAGCTACCAAACAGACGATCTCGAGAGTTGCGTCGATTACGAAGACTTTCACCGGCACTGCGGTCCTGCAGCTGCGGGATCTTGGACAACTGGAGCTTGATGATCCACTCCTTGTGCACCTTCCGGATTTCACAGTTGCGTCTGCACTCCAGGGCGCGCTCGAAGGTGTAACTCTCCGGAGACTGATGACGCACTATTCGGGTTTGCGTACTGAGCACCCGCTGACCGACTGGGACGCCCCTTCGTTTCCAACAGGAGAGGATCTGTTAAACGGACTGTCTGACATCGAAGTTGTGATCCCACAGGACAGCCAGTGGAAATACTCGAATCTTGGCGTTGGGTTGCTCGGGCACGTGATAGAGCAGGTGAGTGGCACCCCGTACGAGCAATATGTTTACGAAGAGATCACCGGTCCGCTCGGGTTGTCGAATACTCGGTACGAACTAGATTCGGATCAGGAGTTATTGAAAGCCACTGGCTACAGCCACCCAGTGCCAGGCTCAGATGAGCTCAGAGAAGCACCTTACGCATCATTGCGAGGGATATCGGCGGCCGGGCAGCTTCATTCGAATGTTGAAGATCTTGCGAAATGGGTGATGTTCCAGTTTTCTTCAGGTCGTGAGAATCACCCGAGCAAAGTCCTCTCCGCTTCCACTCTGGCGGAAATGCACAGGCCCGTTTACATGGCTGCTGACTGGACGCATGGACAGGCTTTGTCGTGGCGCGTAATCCGACGGGACGATCTCGTTTTTCACAATCACGGCGGTGGAATTCAGGGATTCGCTTCTAACGTGGTGTTCAGCCCATCAGCGCAGACGGGCGTAATCCTGCTGGCAAACATCTGGCCGGCTCCTTCACCGTACACCCTCGCAGAAGACATCGCGGAGTTTGTGGTTCGCGAGCTCGGCCCAGTAGGAGATCATGTTGAGTCGGGCCTGATCGAGGTTACAGAGCAAGATGCTTCGTCATTTATCGGGCGCTACTGGAGCGAACCGGGCGTATATATCGAAGTCGTTTACGGCGAGTCGGGATTCGGTCTGGGCTCACCGGGTGAAAACGACTATTCACTGCACGCCCCGGCCGGACTCCAGACTGATCCGGCAGTTAATGATAGTAGTTCGTTCCGAACAGTCGGAGGACGGAGCGCCGGGGAACTTGCTGAGTTCACACTGAACAGCGAGGAGAAAGCGGAGTCGTTCAGGCTCGGTGGATTCTTGTACAAGCGAGTCGACTAAAACCGAACGATTGGAGAGGTCCGTAGATGGCCGGAGTATTTGAGATCGCTGATGGCTTTATCGATACCGTAGCGAAACACCACCCGCAATCCGCGACTCATATGGGTGTGCCCGGGTTCGATCACCTGCTGACCGACTATTCACCCGATGCAGTAGAGGCGTTCAACGCCGATGTGCGATCGACAGTGCGTGAAATGGAGTCCGCCGTTCCGACCAACGAGCGCGAACGTTTGTGCAGAGACACGTTCCTCGATGAAGCGAGCGTGTACATAGAACAGTTCGAGTCTCGAGAACACTTGCGCGATCTAAACGTGATGTTCTCTCCAGTGCAGAGCGTTCGTTCTATCTTTGACCTCATGCCGCAGGATTCAGTTGAGGCCTGGGAGAACATTGCGTCCCGAATGGAGAAGATTGGCGAATCACTTGCGGGCTATCGGCAGACACTGGATATAGGTCGTGCTGAAGGTTTCGTAACGTCAGAACGACAGGTGACAGGAACCGCTGAGTTGTGCGAAGTCTGGGCCGGAAGAGGTGACACCGCACCGTTCTTCGACTCGATGGTCAACGCATTCGCTGCTTCGGATATCATCGACGATTCCCTGAGTTCTCGAATCGAAGATGCCGCGGCCTCCGCGGCGGATGCTTATGATCAGATGGGAGACTATCTACGTACTTTATATCTTCCCGATGCCAGTCCAATAGACGGTGTTGGTAGGGATCGATACGCACTGGCGGCAAAGGGTTATCTCGGCTCCGTGATCGATCTCGAAGAGACCTACGACTGGGGCTGGGATCAACTTGCAAGGGTAAGGTCGGAGATGACCAAAACTGCAGAGTTGATC
>CAYTAO010000068.1:0-2606 GCA_964435915.1 uncultured Dehalococcoidales bacterium | reverse complement strand
GGCAGCTTCTCGGCCAGAGCTGGGAGCTAGGTGTCGGTGAAATCTCCATTGGTCGAAGTACCAACTGCACGATTCAGGTAACCGAAGGCGGCGTCTCACGCGAGCATGCACGGCTGGTCTGTGAAGACGACAAAGTCTTTGTAGAAGATCTCAAATCGACCAATGGCACACTCGTCAACGCGCTGGCGGTTGAGCGGGCTGAGCTTCGTGACGGGGACTTCATCAAGGTTGGTGCGTCGGTCTGTGAGGCAGTCGAGATTCTTGAAACCGATCCTCAAAAGATGATCAAGGGAGAGGATGAGTTCCGGCAGTGGATGCAGGATCTTCAAGACAAGACAATTGAAGAGATGGACGGCGCCCACTTCGATATTTCTGAACCCGTCCGAACAATCGAGACGCTGATCGCACCCCCGGGCGGTGCGCTCGCCATGTACTACACCGGACCGTCGGAAGACTTCTCTCGACCAGGTCGTACGTGGTATCCGACTGGCGGCAAAACGGAGTTCCCGATCTGGCGCGAAGTTTCAATCGCCTATCATGAAGGTGTCCCCGGACATCACTTCCAGATCGCAACCAACGTAGCTATGACTGAGGAGCTTTCTCGGTTTCAACGACTGCTTGCTGGAACCTCGGGGTACGTCGAGGGTTGGGCCCTATATGCAGAGCGGTTGATGGGTGAACTGGGATATCTAGAGAATCCTGACTATTACATGGGGATGCTCGATGCGCAGGCGCTCCGAAGCGTTCGAGTCATTGTTGATATCGGGATGCATTTGGGTTTGAAAATACCGTCTCACTCAGAGTTCAATCCCGGCGAAGTATGGACCGGCGATATGGCACTTGAGTTCATGCGGGAACGAGTGCACTTTCCTGCGGATTTCGTTAATTCAGAAATCGATCGTTACCTCGGAATCCCCGGACAGGCAATCAGCTATAAAGTTGGTGAACGGGTCTGGCTTGAAGCTCGTGAATTGGCGAAGCGGTCGGCAGGTGCAGCCTTTGATCTAAAGGAGTGGCACAACAAGGCACTCAAGCTTGGACCAATGGGGCTAGCTCAGATGAAGCGGGAGCTGACTTAGGGTTCACAGGGTGACAGGTTGTATCACTAGTGGAGTCGATAGCATCGAAAGGCTGAATGACTTTAACATACAGGTCCTTAACGTTTTTACGAGGAACATTTTGGAACTACTCATTACAGACGCGGCTCAAGAGTACCTCGACGGCCGGGAGCACCCTGTAGCCCTCGACTATCCTATTGGGCTTGGCTGAGGCGGTCATGTCTCAGTGTCGGTTGACACTTACGCCAAGAAGGCCAATAAATCGGCGTATCAGTTAGTCAAGGAAAAAGGGGTCGAGATCCTCGTCTCCAACCACCTCGCATCGCGAGCTGCCGCTGTTTTGATCGAGCAAAAAAATCCTCTTCTTCAAATGGCTTTCCGTCCGAGCCCAACTCTACGGTCACGCCACATGAAGCCACGGATAGCTTCAGCCGTGCGCTGGGAATAAAAATAAGCAAGAAAAAAGCGAGGTTCTCACCAATAGATAACTGTGTTTTTCGCGATATCTACTCAGCGTTTTCCGAACTCACGTCAGTTTTAGGCAATTGCGGCGCTGGGTGTTGCCAAGACTTGAGAATTTGAAGAACTTCTCTGTAGAACGTTTCTAGGGCGTTTTGGACCGACTCCACGAATGATGCTTGGCCGTTTTTTTATTCCCATATCGTCAGCTAATGCAATCGAAAATCTTGTTGGTTTGATTTTTTGTCGGTGAGCAAGCCAAGCATTGGATCTTTTCTCAGTGCGGCGATTGTGTTGGATGTGATCTGCTGCCGTCGACCAAAACCGGTAACAATCCTCGTTTCTTCAAGAGCATTTATTAATTGCTGCACTACCCAGTTCAACCTAGTTCGCGGCAGGAATCCCACCGATCAGGTACTAGGCGGATACGAGCAGGGCAGCGATCACTAGTTCAATATTCATCAATTATTTGATGCGTCATAGACCGGATTCGTTGCCCTCAAGAAGACCACTCTAGGCCTGCATCTAAACGTCGATGGCCATCAATTCTTCTGCGTAAATCACCCGACCGCCGTAGACCTCTCGAATGTCACCCAGTCCTTTTTCGAGCGGGCCGTGCTGCGCGATGTGTGGACCCATGTGTACGAGGATCAGCTTCTTCACACCGGCCGCCTCAGCCATCGCAGCAGCTCCGGTCGTACCGCACTGACCCGGTGCCTCACCATCGGTATCCATCAGCTCCTGATCATCCCAGCACATGCACAACATCACGTCCGCGTCTTTCGCAAGATCGATAATCGATTGGCAAGGCTGCGTGTCACCGGTGAACACCACTGACTTCCCGGACTTCGTTTCGATTCGGTACGCAAGCGAATCAAGGTAAGGCTGCACGTGCTCTGCATTGGTAGATGTCACTTCAAAGTTCTTTGCCGTGTGTACCGTTCCAACTCCAACGTCGCGTGCCTTAACCTTCGGTCCTGGTCGGGGCAAATTTCCGCCGCGGTTTACATATACCTTCTGGGAAAGCGGGTGATAAATACGTGCCTTCCAATCGTGGGAGAACACCCCGTCATCACCAATCACGCCCTC
>CAYTAO010000067.1:0-14551 GCA_964435915.1 uncultured Dehalococcoidales bacterium | reverse complement strand
TCGGGGGTTCAAGTCCCTCCGGGCCCACCAATTAGCTCTCTGGTAGTTGTTTTTTAGTTCAATTTCCTTAGTTCATCAAATTTATGAATTAAGGAATGGAATATGAAAAAGCCAGATAGAGCAGTCGGTTATGTCAGTTGTTTGGACTCTTTTGCTCTAATTCTAAAAGTGGAGGGACTTGA
The DNA here is from genome assembly GCA_964435915.1 of uncultured Dehalococcoidales bacterium. GTDB lineage: Bacteria > Chloroflexota > Dehalococcoidia > Lucifugimonadales > Lucifugimonadaceae > Lucifugimonas. The sequence goes on along the minus strand of CAYTAO010000067.1, from coordinate 14,369 downwards.
ACCCCCGACCAATTGATTATGAGTCAACTGCTCTAAAACCGGTCGTGGTTGCATCATTCCAACTTCAGATACAACAGGTTTCCCCTCACATCACTGACTACTAGACTGCTCTATTCGCCCCGTATCCCACCGAATATCTCTCCACTTCGGTCGAAATGATGAATTGAACGCATGCTCTAGCCCGATGGCGGTAGATTCACGCCCAGGATCACCCGGAGATAGTTGATGTTGTGGGCCAGGTAGTCGTCGACTGCGAGCTCGAGATTTCCGCCGATCGCATCGAAGCCGTCGTCGCCCTCGCGTGGACCATCCATGTCGAACACGACCCAGCCCTTGTAGTGCCGGTCTCTTAGTAGCTTCATCACTGCCGGGAAGTCCACTCCTCCACCTCCCATGTTGTGATACACACTGGCTTCTGCGTGCTGTTCCCTCGAAGGTGTCGCAGTGTTCCCACGGTATTTCGCATATGTGTCCTTCAAGTGCACCTCAGCGATGCGAGGTAGGTAGTCGCTCATGAGCTGGACCGCATCCATACCGCCCAGAGTCAGGTGCCCGGTGTCGGGGGTCATCCACACATAGTTTGGATCGGTGAGGTCGAGCATGCCGCGCACCTCGTGCTCGCGCTCAATCGGACCCCAGATATGTGGGTGCGGCGCAACGCGAACCCCCATCTCGATGGTCTGACGACCGATCTCGTTCAACGTGTCGGCGATCCGCTTTATCTGATCTCCCGTCGTGCCGCCATCAGAGCGAACGCCCATGTTGCACTTGAACATGTCGCAGCCAGCCGGCTGAAGGAAATCACGTGCGAATGCCACGTGGTCGGCGATCGTCTTTGGCGTTTCATTCGGGTCGATGAAGTTTGTCGACTGCCCCTTCGCTCCGTTCGAGACGTCGATCAGCGTCACACCCGACTCATCGAATTTCTTTTTGAGTGCTAGCGGGTCAGCACGGTGATCCTCGATCTGCTTCGCATACGGCTCGATCCCCTGCAGGCCGAGTGCCGCAATACGCTTGATCGCCCACTCGATCGGGTGACACGCGTCCCAGAGGGAGCTGGTGGAGCCGTAGAGAATGTCGGGATTTTCAGGATCAAGAGGGCGATGAGATACCGCGGGCATAAGATGCTTTCTCTGGCTTGTGATGAAGTGATGACGGAGTATAGCTCGATTGTTCACCGGCGAAGATTCACTCCCGAACAGGATTGTTCAGCAGCTGAGTTCAACCCCATACGAAAATTGATTATCAGTTGCGTGACCTAATCTGGCTGATCAGTAGCGCTCCGAGAATCTGTATCGCCTGTTCCGTCATTTCTGGTATTCCTGCACTTTTCTCATGGCCTGTTCAAAGAATTCCCAGAGGGATCGCAGAAGTCAGGGTTTCGACACCATTTTCGGTAACCAGAACTGTGTCGCTGGAGCCTATCGCTCCAATACTATCCGGTCGCATGGTTGTGATCAGGTGGAACACCATCCCGGCCTTCAACGGGCGTTCCTCATTGATGTTTATTGAGAAAATATCGCCCTCGTCCCAGCCGGGAGGGAATCCGATTCCGATGCCGTAGGCAATGCGCCGACCTTGCTTGTAGCCAACATCAGAGTCGTTGATGATCGAGCGGGTCGCCTCGAATACCTCGCGAGCCGGAACGCCAGGTTTCATTATGGATTTTGCTGCGCTTAACGCAGTTGTCGCTACATCACTGGCTTGTTTGATGATGTCGGGTGGATCGCCGACGTAGACGCTCCGTGAGTGGACAGCGTGATATCGATGCGCACAACCGGGAATTTCAAGAAATACCAGTTCATCAGGTTTGATCTCACGGGGCGTCCACGTCGCATGCACCAGTTCCGTACGAGGTCCTGAGGTAATAAAAGCAGGAAGGCCGGCGTAAACAGAACCGACCCGGTCGAGGGCTGAGTGCACGGCTGCTGCTACGTCCAGTTCAGTAGCACCTTCGTTCACCGCTGCAATTCCGGCTCGCATGCCGCGCTCAGAAAACTGCGCGGCTTCCTTCAAGTACTCGATTTCCTGTGACGATTTTATTAGGCGACAAGACTCGATCACTCCACTGGAACTGCGGAAAGTTGCCCCGGAAAGTTGATCCACCAATCGATCGCGCAGGTCAACCGTAAGAAATCCCGATTCAGTCTCGATTCCGACCCCGCTCGCTGCGAGATCAAATTCTTTGAGAAGATCGGATGTGACCTCTGACCAGTCTGCGGTGTCCGGATACATACGAACATTGTCGATCCAGCAGAACTCCGGCACGAGGGAAGCCTCGTGAGGTGGTGGAACGAAGATTGGTTCTCCGGCGAGCGGAAGTATCAATACCTGATGCCAGTAGTACCCGGGAGTTTGGTACCCGGTTAGGTAGTAAATATTCTCCGGACTGTGAACCAGAATGACATCTAAATCCCGATCCGCCATGCGCTCTCGAACCGACACGATTCGTTGTGCATATTCATCGGGGGAAAATAGCTGGATTCTTGGTGTCGGCATTTTTCAGATGTTTTGCGTACGGTCGCGGATCTAACGTAGGACATCATAGCTAACCCCCGCGGGCGTAATAAACTCGAATTCCAACTGTAATGCCATCTTGATCCACTCCTGAGCTACGTGCCATTTGTGTCAAAATCGAATCAAGGAGACAGTGCTTGGGGTCAAGTTCCACCGTTCGAGCCAGTTGTGAAATGTCCAAGAAGATACTGATATTCGAGCCGCGTTGACAGCCTGGTTCGAAGACGAAGGATTTGAGATTACGGAGGCAGACAACGGGGTCGGAGTCCTCCTCGAGTTCTAACGATTCAAGCCCGACCTCGCACTTCTCGACATGGATATGTCTGGAAAAAACGGGGTCGAACTTTGCAGTAAGATTCGAGAATTATCTCGTATACCGTTCGTGATGTTTACTGCCACCACAGATGTAGAAGAGCAGGCAGCTTGAACAGGTGGCGGCGTTGTGGAGGTGATAATGTGCGCTTCTCACGTCAAGTCATCTCCTCGATATCAATTCACCACAGGATCGCACGCAAAATGATTCACGAATTTCGAACCTATGATCTCAAACCTGGATCACTGCCGCAGTACTACATAAATACCGCTCCAAAAATGGAGAAACGGCTCGAGTATTCACCACTTGTTGGTTATTTCCACACTGAAGTCGGGCCGTTAAACCGTGTCCTTCACATCTGGGAATACGAAGATATAAACGAACGCTCTTCAGTTCGGTCCCAGGTGATAAAAGACGGGATCTGGCCGCCACCAAACAAAGGCATCATTGAAAAGCAGCAGGTCGACATATTCGTGCCTGCACCTTTCGTGCCGAGCTTTGATCGAAATCGAAAGATCGGGCCATTGTTCGAGCTTCGGATGTACCGATATCCAGTTGGAGCGATTCCGAGGGTTTATGAAGCCTGGGCACCAAAGATCGAAGCGCGGATGAGCCTGTGCGAAATGGTGGGAGTCTGGTCATCCGATATTGGCGGCCTAAACCAGTTGGCGCATATGTGGGCATACGAGAGCTTTGAACATCGTATTGAAGCACGAGAACAGTTCGCTTCGATCGGATGGCCACCCGATTCCGGAGTAATGCCGATCTCCATGGAAAACATGCTGATGTACGCAGCCGATTTCTCGCCAATTCAATAGATATCAGTTCAGGAGTTTGTGCAGATGTCGCACCCGTTATTCGATCTCTCAGGCAGGGTAGCCATGGTCTCCGGGGCCGCAAGTGGCATGGGCAAACAGATGGTGATCGGATTTGCCGAGGCCGGTGCGGATGTGGTTCTAGCCGATCTCAATCTTGCAGGCGCAGAGAAGACCGCAAGCGAAATTGAATCACTCGGAAGAAGAGCTTTGCCCGTCCAGTGCAACGTGTCTGACATCGATCAGATCAGGTCTTTGTATAGAACGATTGACAACGAGTTCGGCCAGATAGACATCGTGGGTAATGTAGCTGGTGAAGGCCAGATGGGGCGACCTGAAGAGCTGCCGGTCGAAAGGCTTCAAGAGGTTTTGCAGAACCTGGTTGTAGGGCGATTCACATCGTGTCAGGAGGCTGGGCGACGAATGCTCAAACAGGGCAAAGGTTCTATCATCAATTTCGGATCGATAGGTGGTTGGAACTCGTTGGGTCGTGGTCACACGCCGTATGGTATGGCGATGGGTGCAGGGATTCAGATGACACGTGAGCTATCGACAGAATGGGCATCTCGCGGCGTGCGGGTGAATTCCATCCTGCCCGCACAGGTGTGGAACGAGGGTCTGCGAGAACGGATTGCAGCGGCACCGGAACTTGAGGACACCTTTTTGGGTGGTATTCCAATTGGGCGACTGGGAAATCCAGAAGAGATCAAGGGGCCAGCGATTTTTCTCGCTTCAGATGCTTCAAGCTTCGTAACCGGGGCGATCCTCCCGATGGACGGTGGCAACCTGGCTTTGAATGCCGGGGGAACGTATCCCGGTAGCCCGAGGGCGTACGCGTAAATCCGCCACACCCGTGCTTTGTTCTATTCGCTACAGGGTCGAGTCGATCTTGTCGGCTGCGATCTTCAATATAAGTCGGGGGTTTTCCGGGTTGTGCCCGCCGTACGGTCGCCTTCCAGTGTATTTCTCTGAAAGGAAATCGATGTGATCGTACGCGCCATCACTCGTGATTTCTACAACTCTCCCTCGTACGTTTAGGACACGTGAAGTTGGATTTTCTGGATCGTAAATACCCACGGCCACACGGGGATCCCTGTGGATATTACGTAGTTTTAGTCTGCCATCCTCGCTGTTGATGAGAATGTGTTCGCCGGCGGAGTCGACATCGACCCACATCGGAGTGATCTGCGGAGAGCCATCTTTCATGATCGTCACGAGTTGCGCAATCAGGGGTTCTTTGAGGAGCTGGATCTGTTGTGCGGAGAACTTTTGCATGGTAATTCCGTAGCCCGGTAGCAGAGACGAAGCGATACGTTCGGGAGATATCTTCAGTCGAATTGACCTTACTTTGACCGGCTATGTTCCCACAGTTTCCAGATCTCGCTCCATCTGAAGTCGCACCATAATATGAGTTAATCGTTGGCGGTGAGTACGTAAAACACGGACATGAGTACACACAAACCACAACTATTTCGTGTGTTGAGATTTGGATACTGGCTACTAGGGTCCGAATCGTTCAGTTCGGATAGAACGAAATCCCATCCCAGTGTCGAGTAACAGATCTCCGATGGTTTCAACGAAATTGCTGCCGCCGCAGACATAGGCGCGATCGGGAAGGCTGCCGGAACCCGCAAGGTTTTCAAATGCGGCATCTATCATCCTGTGATCGATTCGCCGAGTCCCCCCGCTCCAGTCTGGAGGGGCGACGCGAGTTAGAGTGAAAATCAGTTTTAATTCTGGATCATCCTGTGACATTTCTTCGAGTTCTTCCCGAAAGAGAATGTCAGTTTGACTGCGTGCGCTGAACAGAAGCAGGGCAGGAGTGTGACTGCCTGAAGACCGTCGGTGTCGGAGCATCGACATTATTGGGGCTATTCCGGATCCGCCGCCTACAAACAGAACTGGCTTAGGCAGGCGCGGGTTCCACGTGAAATGTCCACCGATCGGTCCGCGAACTTCGATCTGTTCACCAGCCTGAACGGTTTCATGAAAATATGAAGACACTTCACCATCAGAAATTAGTTCTATCGCTAGTTCGATCGTGCTCAGATCATCTGGTGAGGATGTGATCGAGTAGCTTCGCTGTGCCTGATAGCCGTCCGGGGCCGTCAGTCGGATGTCGTAGAACTGCCCGGCCCTGAATTTCACCGCATCAGACAGCTCGAGATTGAAGAGTTTCACACGTGGTGACTCGTCGCTAATGCATCTGATGGTGGCGATCTGCCAGTTAGTGTTGGATACGGTGATAACTTTTAATCGCCGGTATAGCGCTGTTCTCGCCATGGATCGCCGTACATGTGGTAGCCGTTGCGTTCCCAGAATCCAGGAGCGTCTTGAGCCACGAAGTTGAGGCTGCGTATCCACTTTGCCGACTTCCACAGATACAGATGCGGAATGAACAGCCGTACGGGTCCTCCATGCTCCGGCGCGAGCGGTTTGCCATCGTACCTGTGTGCCAGTAAGGCTTTCCCGTCGATCACGTCCGCGACGGGCATGTTCGTCGTGTACCCGCCGTCGCAATATGCCATCACAAACCCTGAAGGGGTAGAAATTCCGGCGTCATTCAGCAAGGTGTCGATAGAAACACCGCTCCAGTCGGTGTCCAGCTTTGACCATTTGGTCACGCAGTGGATATCGGTGTGGACATCGGTCTGTGGAAGAGCGTTTAGGGAGTCCCACGACCATCTGCCTGCTCTTTCACCCTCGATCTCAATCGAAAATTCCCAAGTGGCGGTATCGACTCTGGGAGTGGGTCCTGCAGAAAGAACGGGAAAGCCGTCTTCAAGGTACTGACCGGGTGGGATAGGTCGTGGTGGTTCGGGCCTGCGTCGTCCGAAGAATTTGTTGTTGATCACGTCTCAGCCCGTTTTATGTCTTGTGATTGAAAGTATTTGCAGATACGAAGTTTACTCATCATTTGCGAACGCTTCTCGCAGTATATTGGCGGGATGGATAAACGGGGAATTAATAATACGACCACTGAACGGAGATTTTATCATGGGATTTGCCAATTCGATCGATGGAAAGACAGCGATAGTTACCGGTAGTGGGAACGGGATCGGGCGAGCCACAGCGATCAGGTTGGCTGCTGAGGGTGCGAGGGTTACTGTCGCGGAAATAGAAGTAGATTCCGGTCATGAGACCGTAGAACTGATCACGCGGGCCGGTGGATCTGCGATCTACAGTCGTACAGACACGACGGATTCGGCGTCCGTTAAAGAGGCCGTTTCCGCAACCATTGCCGCTTACGGTGATGTCGATGTGCTGGTAAACAATGCTGCAGCCTTCGTGTTTGGCAAGATCGAAGATGTAACTCAGGACGACTGGGCCAGAGTGTTCGGAGTGAATGTGATTGGCTATGCGAATTGCGTCAGGGAAGTACTGCCGTCAATGCGCAAGCAAAACGGTGGGGCAATCGTAAATATCGCGTCGGTTTCCTCTTTTGTAGCCCAGCCCGAATTCATTCCTTACAACGCTTCTAAGGGTGCAGTTGCCCAGTTAACCCGCTGCTTGGCGATGGATCTTGCCGTGGACAACGTTCGTGTAAACGCAATATGCCCCGGTTCAATCCATACTCGAGCGACCGACAAGCACATCGATTCAGCCGGTCTGGATCCAGAAGAGGCGATTGTTGAATTTGGTCAGGACTCGCCCTTGAAGCGAATGGGCAAGCCTTCAGAAATTGCTTCAGGAGTTCTGTTCCTCGCCTCCGACGAATCGTCTTTTATGACCGGTGCTCAAATAGTGATGGACGGCGGGGCAACTATCGATTAATTGGGAGTGGACTCAGGAAATAGCGGCAGCGAATCGCAGTAATTGCGAGTACGTGAAGTTGCGGGGTGGTGTCTAGTAAACACGTATGTATGAACAACACAGAGGCCTACTTACGGGGAGTTCGATATAAACATGAGCGATCGCGTTTTACTCTAGTTAGATGCGTCACAGGTTTTTGTCGAACCACCACGATAGCCAGCGCGGGTTAGTGGCGATCGGAGTTCCGATTATCGCGATCGCCGGTGTCATAATTGCGATTTTCGGTACGGTCTCTGTATCGGGATCGTCTTTCCGCGTTACCAGCACTGGTGAACGCGTTGTAAATGACGGCTTTGCCGGTGCTGCCTCGCAACTGACTCTCCGAACAGGCGCGGTTGCTGAGAGGGGCGAGATAGATGTTGACGGCAACGACACGATTTTACTCAGTGGTATTGATGAATTCGCAGTCGCCAAATTGCTGTTCACTGTGGAAGACTCGACATATGTATCGGTCGATCTCACTTCTACGAAAACGGTTGAAGAATGCCCGTTTTGAAACTCCCGACACTCCGCCGGCGCCAAATAGAAGACGAAGTAGATTTCGACACGGAGGATCCGGACGAGATCGCATGAGGGATCAAGACCAAGACGACCAATGAGACCGATACCGACGGACTGAACATTACGTCAGTTTCTGTCGGGCATGGTGATATAGGACAGAATGTGGGCAAAGTACGCCGCGCCGGATAGCGCAACGAACACATCCTCGGCGAATGCTCCCGGTCTTATCCGCTGATTTCCGACCCGTGCTCGATCAAGAAAAGGACGAGGCCCACAGTGAGCAACGCAAGAGCCACGAAATTCAGCATTCTGAATAAGATTAGCTTCGGTATGTGCTTCAGTAAGAACGCAGTGCCGATCAGGCCCCAGGTTGCCACGTCCATCCACTCTCGATCAGCCGCGTTATAGGACGTCAGTGCAAGGATCAGGAATATCAACGCTCCTGCGAATCCGTAAATCGATGGTGTGTAGATAAAAGGCATAGCGTGTTTCCAACCTTCAGCTTTTAGTGTGCTCTAATCATGATTGCTAGTTTTTTGGAAATGAACTTACCAGTTTGTTATCGATCCATCATTGCGTCGTAATCGTGGTGGCCATCCGTGCGGGTCGACCCATGCACGCTCTGCGGCATCGATATCAAATTCAACACCCAGTCCCGGGGCGTCGGGGCACCATGAGTAGCCATCTGCCCACTCAATTTGCTTCGGGAACAACTCCGTGGCGTATGAGCCGGGGCGTCGTGGCATCTCCTGCACCCCAACGTTTGTCGATGCCATGCAGAGTGACACACCTGCCGCTGCTGGTACCGGGCCGCGTGGGGTCTGGGGGACGATATCGATGTAGTGAGTCTCTGCCCAGTGCGTTATTTTGAGTGCCTCGGTGATCCCGCCAACAATGCAAAGGTCGATCCGGGCATAGTCGATCAGATCTTCCTCGATCACTTCCCGGAACGGCCATTTTGAAGCCCACTGTTCGCCCGCGGCTATCGGCAGGTTCACCTGTCGCCTCAGGTTCCGATAGCTACCCTGATTTTCAGACCTGAGCGGATCTTCGATGAAGAACGGCTTGAACTCTTCGAGTTCTTTGCACATCTGAACAACGTGTGCTGTGTCGAGTCGAGTGTGAACATCGAACGTCATCTGAATGTCCCAGCCGACTGCCTCACGCACACGCCCCATCTGTTCAATAGCGATTTTCATCGATTCGACCGGTTCGAGCGTTGAAATACCCGAAGCCTCGAAACCTCCGCCCGTTTCAGGCTGCCCCCATCGCACGAACTTCCAGCCAGCTTCCACGGCCGCGACCGAGTTGGCGACCAGTTCGTCGATCGTCTTGCCCTGAGTGTGCGGGTAGCTAACGACCTTGTTTCGTACGGGACCACCCAGAAGCTTGTAGGTTGGCATATTTACCGACTTGCCCTTGATGTCCCAGAGAGCAATATCGATTGCTGAAATAGCGCAGGTGTAAACCCTGTCGGCAGGGAAGAAGCCAGATCTGAACATTTCCTGCCACAGCCGCTCGGTCTCCCAGGGATCGGCCCCAATAACTAGCTCCGAAAGGTGATCGATCGCTGAGCCTATCGCCCGGCCCCATTTGGGAATGCCCACCTCACCAAGACCGTGGTGACCCGCATCAGTGTCTACCCGTACGATCATGTAATCGCGACCGCCCTCATCCCGTACCGAGAAACTTCTGATTTGTGTGACTTTCATATTCGATCGAACTCCGGAGTGACTTGTTTGATTCTTGGTCTACCAGTTGTTTTTCGCACTGTCGGCACGACGTAGTTGTAGGCCGCTTCCCTGCGGGTTTACGTATGCACCCTCTGCCGCGTCGATATCAAAATCGACTCCGAGTCCTGGTACATCAGGGCACCACGAGTAACCGTCGTCCCATTCGATCTGGCGAGGGAACAGCTTTTGATTCGTCGTACCGGGCCTGCGCGGCATCTCCTGAGCCCCAACGTTAGTTGAAGCCATGCTAGAGAAGCCATCCTAGATTGGCGGTAGTGTAACGCCAGTGTGATCGTCCGGAAGGAATTCGTATGGATGATTTCGATAATTGGCGCGGAAACAGTGATTCTGACCTTTGTGATCCCCTTCAAAACCGAAGAGGGGATCGTGATCTTCGGTATCTTTGCTGTGATCTGGGCATTGCTTTCCTCGTTCGGGGACTGTAAATCGCACGACAGGACTTGGAGTAGCTGACAGGTAGTCGGGAATTGAAAGAGGGTCCTACCTCAAAGGTGCGGCCCTTTCGTTTTGACGTCTGACAGCCGGTGTGAATTTACCGAGTTGAGTTCGAAAATGAGATTTATTGTGAAAACCATTCGAAATCTGCACCATTCTCAATCTGACGCTAATCGAGACGTATCAATAACGTTGATCTACTGATTGAAGCAGTTCGGGGTAAATGGTTTGCCAAATCCCCGGACATGGCAGTAGTTTTCCGGAGTTCGAAATGCGTCGCCCGTCTCTGATAGCCCTAATAGCGGTCACCGTTTTATTCGTTGGGGCGGCCTTACCTGCCCGAGCAGCCGATCCGATTGGTGAAGACGGAGTCTTGGTCATCCTTCTCGATGAGGGAGCATCACCGGTTCAACGTGACCTTGATGCCGCCGAGACCGCGATCCTCACGATTGCTAGAGGAACGAGAGCTGGCACTGTTGCCGCGGCGACGTATGGTGTCAAAACCAGTGAAATCGTCTCGGCTGAATCAGGACCAAACGGAATTCGACTGGTTGATGATCTAATCACGAACATCCGCTCCATGGAAATTGGACCTGCACGCTCCGACCAGTTCGCCGCGCTGACCGATTCGTTCGCATTTCTTTCAAGAATCGACGCAGCCCCTGGCTCGCGGGTTACTTTTATTACCTCTGGCCGGATCCTGGGCGAATCCGAGGGCACGCGAGATCGACTGCGGAGCGTCGCTGACCTGTTTTCATCGGAAAGGTGGGTGATCGACGTTGTTACCCTACCTTCCACCGAGCCGGTATTGCGCGATCTGATGAGCGGTTTAGCCATGCGTTCAGACGGTGTTTTCTACGATACGGGTACTGCATCGGGAATCGCTGCGCTATTTGGAAACCACTCCCATCTCTCGCTTAAGAACACCATGGATGTCGAGATGCACGACAACTCGGCTTCTATCGTTACCCTCGATATCGCACCACACACGACTGAGTTCACGACCGTGTTTGTGCGTCAGCACCCTTCGGTCGACGTAGCTGTATTTTCGCCGAACGGAACCCGTGCGGCTGCAGTGATGGCGAATGTCGACATTAGAGAAACTCCGTCTGCGGTAATCGTTCGCATCTACTCTCCGGTGCCGGGTAACTGGTCACTTCAGGCTGTTGGGCCAGCATCGAAGCTGGTAGCCAGTGTTGATATCAATAATCCGCTGGAACTCAGGTTGATCGAACAACCACCGTTGCCAGTTGGCGAACCGGCCGTGTTGGAGGCTGCAGCGTTCAACGGCGATGCGCCTCAGCTCCTTTCGGGTGCCACGATCCAGGCGACGATCAAGAAGGCCAGTGGGATGACCGAAGTTGTTGCGTTGAACGATACCGGTGAGGCTGGCGATCGATTTGCTAACGACGGAATATATTCAGTTCAGTTAAGTGCACCTAAATCTCAAGGTATAAACGACGTTTCGCTCGAACTGTCGTGGGCCGACTACGTGGCGACGCTGAGAAGTGACAATGCATATCGTAGTGAATCATTCCCAACACTGAGCCTCACCGAGATCAATGATGTTGAGACATCCGCTGGTGAATACGTGACGCTCGCCAGAGTTCAGGCTCGCGTCGGCGACTACCCGTTTCTGACCAGCCCTTCTGATATCAAGGCCATCTTGACGGGTCCCGGGGGGCAGGTATCTGCAATCATATTGCCCGTCGACGAGCCGGAGCCGGGAATGGCTTGGGAGTTCGATATAGCTGCAATCATCCCGGAAGAGGGTGGATGGGAAGTTGATGTAAGGCTCGACAGCATTTTCGAGGGTAGGGCGTACACACGGAACGCACCCCTGGCTACTTCGATGGTAGTTATCGTCGAAGAACCGGTCCTTCTTCTCGGTGTGGCTCCTTGGATAGTCGCAGTAGCGGGTAGTCTGCTGGTACTTCTGGCTGGATTCTTACTTTGGTTCCAACGCAAGACATCACCGTTTGGCTACATCCTTGACGATGGAGGACGACTTGTCGTCGACTTCTCGAACCTGGATCGCAGCTTCTACCGACGATTGTTCGGAAGGGACGTCGTAAATGCCTCAGAACTCGCCGACCTGCCCTTCGATGGCAGTTCATTCAAGTTCAAGGGCAGCAAGGTCAAGTTGATCCACAAGCGGGCGCTTGGCGACCCCTCTATGCGGGTCGATAGTCGACCTGTTGGGCCTGAAGTCGAACTTGATGAAAATGTCTGGCTTGGAGTTGGTGGTCGTCTGCTAAATTTTCAATTTGAATCTCGAGTTGTCGAGAACGAAGAAGCAGACGCAAAAGAGGAATCAGAATCAACTAGGGAGCTTGATGACACCGTAATAAGTGACATCGCTTCCGCTCCAGCAGGCGATAAGTTCGTACTTCAATGAAACTAAAATAGGCCACTCGCAACGAGTGGCCTATTTGTTATTGACGATATGTATGAGTAGTTACTTCTCGTTGATAACGATCGTCTCGATGAAGTCACCGGGGTTCGGGTCGCTCATGGGATCCCGCTCCCGAATCGCTTTCACAGTGTCCATGCCACCGATGACCTTGCCAAATACCGAATGCTTGCCATCAAGGTGCGGTGTAGCTCCTAGCGTGATGAAGAACTGACTACCATTGGTCCCGGGGCCGGCATTCGCCATCGATAGCACGCCTTCGTTGTCGTGACGTAGTTTCGAGTTGAACTCATCGCCGAAACTGTAGCCAGGCCCACCAGTACCAGTTCCAGTCGGATCGCCACCCTGAACCATGAATCCGGGAATAACACGATGGAAGGTAGTTCCATCGTAGAACTCAGCTCGTGCGAGGTTGACGAAGTTTTCAACGGTGAGTGGTGCATCGTTGGCAAACAACATGATTTCGAATTCACCACGTTCAGTCTTGAACGTCGCTGTGTACGATTTCGAGTTATCGAGTCCACCAGATGGTGGTGCTAGATCGACCATGATTTCTCCTAATTGAAATTCAGTTGTTTCGTATGTGAATTTCGCTGTTTTAACTTTCAGAAATAGTGATTGATTGAATAATGTCACCCGGCGTTGAATCACCCGGATTTCGCAAAGTAATATTCATCACATTTTCCATCCCCTCTGTAACTTCACCGAAAATGGTGTGCTTGCCGTCGAGGTGGGGGGTCGGCACAAACGTAATGAAGAACTGACTGCCGTTGGTGTTGGGACCGGCATTTGCCATGGAAAGAATTCCGGGCTTGTCGTGTTGACGGGTGCTGTCGAACTCGTCACGGAACTGGTAACCCGGACCTCCAGTACCCGTGCCATTAGGGTCGCCACCCTGAGCCATGAAATCGGCAATTACGCGATGGAACATCAAGCCATCATAGAAGCCGATGTTAGCGAGGTTGACGAAGTTCTCGACCGTAAGCGGTGCTTCGTCATCAAACAACAGTATTTCGAACTCGCCAGCGTCGGTTATGAATGTGGCTGTATAGGTTTTTGAAGTGTCGAGCGCACCGGTTGGCGTTGCGGGATCATCACCGGGTGACAGCATTTTGGCAGGTAGAGTAATTGGCATTGCGGGATCATCACCGGGTGACAGCATTTTGGCAGTCGGCTCAGGGTCGTTTCCTCCGCAAGCTGCAAACGCGAGCATTGAGATGGTCAGTAGAGCAAATAGTAGCAGCAGCCGTTTCATCCTGATCTCCACGAAGTGTTAGACAAAGTTTAATTAATAAATGAAATGTGTCTTGCATGATTTACACAAGCCGAAAAGTATATCCAACAACCTTATGCATAAGTCTTATTCGGGCTTCATCTGGCGTCTATCGCTCTTATAATGCTCGTTCATGTCAGCAACTGCGAACAAACCTTCAAATTCAACCGATCAACTGTCAGGCGCACGACTTGTAGATCTATACCGCACCATGGTGCTCAGCCGGTATTTAGATGAGCGCGTGTGGCTATTAAACCGGCAGGGAAAAGCTGCAATAGCGGCCTCTGCCCAAGGACACGAAGCGACCCAGGTCGCCTGTATCGAAGCGACCGACCCGACCAAAGACCACTATCTGATCTACTACCGACAGTTTACTGCGATGCTCGCCCTCGGCACAGAGCCCGAAGAAATGCTCCGTGGATTCCTTGCTAAGGAAAAGGAGCCCATGAGCGCCGCGCGACAGTTTCCGCTTCACGGGGCACACCCACGAGTTGACCTGTTCAACTTCTCGAACGTTATCGCCACACAGTTACCT
>CAYTAO010000066.1:0-14587 GCA_964435915.1 uncultured Dehalococcoidales bacterium | reverse complement strand
TCTGAAACCCGAAGCCACCGACACCGCCAGCACCACCCTGCATCCACACCGTGTGTTCAGGTTGGACGTCTAAACGACGCACCACCGATTCGTAGGCCGTGAGACCCGCACAGGGAATCGCAGCGGCCTGAGCAAACGAGACGTTCCCGGGAATTCTGGCCGTTGTGTGAGCCGTCGTGATCGCGTATTCAGCGAATCCACCAGATTTGGAGAGATCGCCGTGGTAGAAAACCCGATCCCCAGGTGACAACTGGTCTACATCTGAACCAATTGCGTCGACAACACCTGCTGCATCGAGTCCAAGCACGTGAGGCCAGGACCAGTTGTCGTTGCCATGCCCGGCCAGCTTGTAATCGACCGGATTCAGACTAACGGCATTAACCTTCACCCGAATCTCCTTTGGTTTTGGGTCAGGGATTGCAATTTCACCAACGTAAAGATCGCTAACAGGGCCAGGCTTATCGAGTAGAAGGGCTTTCATGTTATTGGGGACGTTTCGTGTTGGGTGGAGGTTTAGTCTCCCGACATTATCAGCCACAGATCCGTATCGATCATGCCAGCACTCGATTTCCTGAGTGAATTGAAGTGGAGTCGCGTGATCTGGTGGTGGGTCGCGTCTAGCGTATTGAGGCTGTTTGCGTCGAAATATCTTCCGAATATTGACTGTTCATTTCGATCAATTCAACGGGTTCACCACATCTGAAGTACGTAGTTTGGATTTACGAACCAGATTCTCCCTCAGGTCAGCGACGTGGTGTTCGGAAATCGAGCGAGCAAAGCCCATCATGTTCAAATGGTTCTGCACATCATCAGGTTCTCTTATATAGTAACGGCAAACCGCTGGTAGGCTGTTTTTTTAGGCGTTTCCATCCCAGATACCGATTGCTTCCTCGGACTTCGCTCTTGATGTGCCGCCACACGACCCTAAACACGCCAATCGCCCAGAGAGGGATCGAGCCACACAACAAGATCGGCGCCGAATATCAACGGATCTACACCAGCTGGTGTAGATCCCTTCGAATATCCACGAATCATTCGCCATGATTAGCCCGACTTGTACTGTGAGTTCCTTATCAGATTTCAGCGGAATACCCGGAACTTATGCTGGGAATGTCATGAGGTCGATTTCGATGTACTGAACATCGAACAATTGAGAAAGCTCTCTGACCGTGGTTGTTTTACCGCTGCCAAGACGACCTAGGGTGAAGATTTTTGGCATAACGCTATTTCAAAAGGATGTGCCCGTTGTTGAAATTACTAGAAATAGACAGCAAATTGACGACACAAGTCTGGGAACTAGCGCGCCGAGATCCCTTGACTCCGAAGTTTCCACTCGGGAAATTGGAGTCTAAGGTTTCTACTACGCTTTTTCCAGAGTAACCGTCACCTTGTTGTCATCGTCTATCTGGAGTGTTTCACTGGCCGCTACGCCCATTGCATCATCACTCAGGACACCTCCGATATCGACGTTTTCTGCGAGTGTCTCAGTTGCGATGTAGTCAGAGTGCGTTTGGAGCGACGCAGTAACTTCGTTGGAGCACAATATCCACAGATTAATCCGATCGGAAATCTCAAGACCTGACGACTTACGTAAATTCTGAATTGCCCGCACAACCTCGCGTGCCGTGCCCTCTGCCTTGAGTTCGTCCGAAACGACGGTCAGTACTGCCCCGGCATATCCGGCATCAGTCGCTACCGCGTAGACTTCTAGTGCCACTCGCTCGACCAGAACTTCGTCTGGCTCGAGTTCGAATCCTCCAACTGAGATCGTCTTACCAGCCTCCGATGCACGCGCAATTTCATCAGGATCAGCAGCCTGAAGTGCGTCTCGAATGTCACCCATCTGCTTGCCGTATTTCGGACCCAGTAAACGCAAGTTGGGCTTAATTTCGAATCCGAGCAGACCGCCCATATCCGCGGCGTCTCGAACAGCTTTCACGTTCAGTTCTTCCTTCAACACGCTCTCGATCTTGGCGAGTGCGAAATGCTCCCAATCATGTCGAACTTCCGCAACGAACTCGCCAAGCGGCTGCCGAACTTTCAATCGGGATTGCGCCCGAGCAGAACGACCCAGCGATGCAAGGCGGATTGCCAGACGGGTCTGGTTCATAACGTCTTCGTCGACAAGCAACTCGTTAGCCTTTGGCCACGACGTCAGGTGCACCGAATCGGGAGCGTGATCTACACGATCGGCAACTAAGTTGCGATACACGATATCGGCAATGAACGGTGTAAACGGTGCCAGCAGCCGAGAAAGCGTCGTCAGACACGTGTACAGCGTCGAGTAGGCGGCGTTCTTGTCCTTGTCGCCCTCCGTCTTCCAGAAGCGCCTGCGTGACCGCCTGACGTACCAGTTCGATAGATCCTCAACGAACTGTTCGATCCCACCGGTTGCGTAAGGAAGCTGCCAGTTTTCCAGATTTTCGGTCATCTTTGAAGTGAGATGGCTCAATTCAGACAGAATCCAGCGATCCATTTCTGAGAAGCCTTGATTACGCGGCAGTTCCCATGTCTCGTACTCGTTTTGGTCGCCGTCGTCCGTGAACCCGAATGACGAGGGAATCGTGCAGTCGGCGGGAGTCCAGCCATCGAGGTTAGCGTATGTCGTGAAGAACGAGTAGATATTCCACAGCGGGAGCACGATCTGACGACGTACCTCATCGCCAGTTTTGAAGCCGAAGTTGATGTTCGAAGCTGGGTTGTGACGGCTGAACGTCCAGCGCATCACGTCGACACCCATCTTCGCGGCGGCGTCTTCGAACCAGATAGCGTTGCCTTTCGACTTGTGCATCTCCTCGCCGTTTTCATCACGCATCAGAGCGTAGGAGAAAACCTGTCTTGCCGGCATAGAGTCTTCGAGCACCGTTGCCATCACGATCAGAGAGTAGAACCAATTACGGAACTGTCCTGGGAAGCTTTCTGAAATCCAGTCGGCAGGGAACCACTTGTTCCAGTGGTCCTTGTCGGTGTTGTACTTGATCGTCGAGAACGGAACGATCCCGGCATCGAGCCAGGCGTTCCCAACGTCGGCGATTCGCTCAACGGTTTCACCGCAGTCCGAGCAAGCGATCTTCACGCCGTCGACCCATGGTCGGTGAGGAGAAGCCCCACTTGCTTCAAACTCATCCCAGCCTTCAACCGCTCGCTGTTTGAGCTCGTCACGCGAACCGATGACGTCGAAATGACCGCAGTTGCAGGCGTAGATCGGCAGGGCGAGGCCATAGTAGCGCTTCTTCGAAATCATCCAGTCCTGCATGTTCTTGAGCCAGTCGAGCTCACGCGACTTACCGAACTCAGGGAACCAGTTCATCTCGTTTGTAGCCTTAACCATCTTAGGACGAATTTCGTCCATATTGATGAACCATTCGTCGACCAGTCGAAACACGAGTTCGGTGCCACATCGCCAGCAGACGGGATATCGGTGGGTGTACTTGTTAACCCGAACCAGCAGGCCTTTTTCTTCGAGCGCCGCAAAGATGATGTCCTTCACATCGGCAGCTGCCTTGCCGGTAAATTTCCCGAATCCCTCTTTATAGATGCCGTTTTGATCGAGCGGCGCGATCGGGGTGAGGCCGTTTTCGTTGCCGAGTCGGAAGTCTTCCGCACCGGCACCCGGAGCGGTGTGAACGATACCTGTTCCTTCGTCCTCGCCAACTTCATCCCACGCCAGCACCCTGTGTTGATCACGGACCTCGGTCTGTGCTGGCAGCTCGTCGAATGGTGCCTTGTATCGAAGCCCGACCAGTTCAGATCCTTTGACTTCGCCGACGACTCTGGCATCCTCGGTGAGCACGTGGTCGAGCTTCAGCGACTCAACCAGTGACTTCGAGAAGTAGATAACAGACCCTCGGTCCTCGACCTTCGTGTATGTGTATTCCGGGTTCACAGCTGCAGCAACGTTCGCCGGGAGCGTCCACGGCGTGGTGGTCCACACGAGAAGGTTCTCACCTTCGTGACCTTCGTCGATAAGCGGGAACTTTATATATGGGCTCTCGTGAGTGATCTCCTGGTAGCCCTCGGTGACTATCTCGTGCTGAGAAAGCCCGGTTCCACAGCGCGGGCACCATGGCATGACGTCTCGACCCTTGTATATCCAGCCCCTGTTGGCGCAGGTCTTGAGGAAATGCCAGATGGTGTAGTTATTTTCGTCCGACTTCGTGTGGTACGAGTTGTCCCAGTCCATGAAATAGCCGAGTCGCTTCGACTGGTCTGAAATACGCTCTGCAAACTGGTCAACTCGGGCGCGGCATGCCTCAACAAACTTGTCTATACCGAACTCTTCGATGTCGCGTTTCGACTTGAAGCCCATCTCTTTTTCGACTTCGACTTCGATCCACAGACCCTGTCCATCGAATCCGTTCTGGAATCGCTGTTTGTATCCCTGCATGTTGCGAAACCTGAGGAACAGGTCTTTATACGTGCGACCCCAAGCGTGGTGCACACCCATGGCGTTGTTCGCGGTAATCGGACCGTCGATGAACGAGAACTTCTTTTCTTTGTCGTCGTTCAATTTTCGGTAGCGAGCCGGGATGTCGTTATCATCCCACCACTTGAGAATTGCTTCTTCGTTGGCGATGAAATCGACCTTTGGGTCCACTGAATCGAATGGGCTAACCACGTTTTTTCCCTCAACCCTGCTCAACTACAAATCGAGAAGGGCAGGATACCGCAGGTTAAAAACAAAGCCCGCCCCCAATGGATCAGGGACGGGCGTTTTAAAATAAAACGGTACCGCGGTACCACCCTAATTTCTCGATTCACTACGTTTTCGGCAGAGATTCGGGACACTCAGTTGAGCCGATGTAACGTTCGGCAGTACGGTCCAGCCTAGTGATCGAGAGTTGCTCGACGTTCAGTGAACGGTTCGGGAGTGATGATTGAATCTAACCCCATGCCCGCTTTCACCATACCGGGCTCGCTCGTAAGGGGTGAACGGAATCGATCGCGCCTCCGTTATAACCTGTAACAGCTTCAAGTATATGTGCTGAATGTTTTTAACGCAGTAGTTGCTTTTTTCTGGGCGGGAGCAAGCAGATATTGTCGAGACCTGCCAAGAGAAGTGTTCGGACTTCCCGAGGCTGCCGAGGAATCTAGTGGGGTTTCGCGCTGAACTATCCGATTTGAGACGAGATATCCAGCAGTAACGATTTTCTACCTCTATCAAATCAACTTTCTTCGATCTTTACCAACCTTTTATTTCCGCGTCACGATTGTGAGCCGCTTCAAATGACTCCGCAACTTCACACCAAGCCAGCATATTTGTCAGGTATTTCGAGCTGAAACCTTTTACGGTACCGAGTTTGTGTTGTTCGATGCGCGATGTAACATTCCACGTCATTGCGATGTACAAGGCACCCTTGATACTGGCGATCATTTAAACCAAGTACAATTGCTGTTGCAAAGGTGGCGACTATAGAGGGTTGATGTCTAATGTCTAAACCTTCGCGACACCCCGCCAGATCCCTCGGCGGCCTTCGAGAAATCAAGTTCCGGGCTTTCGCTAAGTTGAGCCTGTGGCCCAGTAGAGAGAAGCCACCCTAAATCTCTCGGCTACGACGACTCCGCCCAGGATGCGGAGCCCCGCCCCAAAAAACGGTATGCGTATTAACCCAGTTCGAAGTTGCCCAGCTGCTGGTAATGGGTGTCACCTGTGTCGTCTAAATAGCTTCGATACAGGGCTATTGCGTTGACCGCTACCACCTGGCCTGTCGTATGAAGTGGTGCATGTTGCCATGAGATGCCGATATCTTCAGCGAACCTGCCACGAATACCGGGTCGGGTGCGCCCGACCGTGATGTGCCCACGGAAATCACGATCTTCGGGCTCAAGTCCAAGAGCGACCATGCCACCCTCGACTCTGCCCTGAAGCTGCTCAAGTCGCCGAAGTTCACCGGTGAATCCAACCCAGCAGATTCGTGGGTCTACGAACGAAGGAAAGCAGCCTGTACGGCCGATCTTTACAGTAAATCTTCCCGTCGACTGGGCAGCCCTTTGGAGAGTGCTCTCGATATCTGAAATCATATCGATAGGTGTGTCACCTAGAAACTTCAGCGTCAAATGCATCGCATCTTCTTCGATCCAGCGCACGCGATCGTACTCACGTGGTCGGAAGCTCTTTGCCAGATCGGAAAACTCGCGTTTTACCTTTCGAGGAATTTCGATTGCGATGAACAGACGTTGGGTGTTTTCCGGGACTTCGGGGAAGCCGGATTCCGACCTGTCGTTCTCGTCGTCAGGTCTGGGTGTGAGATAGAGCTTGGGTTCGCTTGGAACATAGGTTGCTTCCGATCGCTGGATGAACGTGGTATCTCGCGCACCCTTCCGGGCTGTGTACAGCTCGATAGTGTCTCTGCCAGACCGGGTCTTTACCGGAATATCGGTGGGTACCCATTCAGTGGATTTATCGTCACCGGGATTCTCATCAACGTTTTCAGAGTTTGTTTCTGACTCTGGTACCTCGTCCGCTTTCGCGATAGAAGAATCTGCAACACTCACTTCGGGTTTACGCTTAGCTCCCCTAATTGGGTACTCATTTTCATCTCTCATCTGATCCATGTCTTGAAAGATTTCCATGTTAGTACCATCAGGGGGAATCCAATAGCTGTCTTCTTCGGGCTTGGTGTCGACCTGCTTCTTCTCATTCGGCCTTTCTTCCGGCTTTCCGCCGAGCCACGGATCATGATCATTTGATTTCGTCACACTGATTTCCTGGCACCACTAACGCAAGCATAACCACTCATTTTAACAACGATACATTCGAATTAGGATGTTTAGGTGAACGAAGTGTTAAGCGCGAGCGGTTAGTCTGAAATCTATGCCGTTAGCACTTCGGGTCCATCTGGCCCAAGCCAGATCGAGTGTTCTTTCCAGCCGATGTGTGCCCCGCTGACTTCCACCAATGGTGGGTATTCCCGAAGCACTCGCTGCTTTATCAGTTCTTTTAGCGTTCTTTCGAACGGCTTTTTGGGCAAGTCGGAGAAATAACGCCTTGCGATCGGTAAACCCCGCCATGATTCGATTGCTTCAAGCGTTTCCGAGTCGATTTTATTCGAGGGTTTTGGACTGCTTTCGAGCATGAAGACTTCGGCCCTGCCATCGTCCTTGATGTAGCCCTCACCAGAAGTCGCAAATGGCTCGATCGCAAAGATCGACCCCGCCTCGAGATGCCCTTTCAGACCAATAGGGGCATTAGGAATTTGGGGCTTGTCGTGAAGCGTGTATCTGCCAAGTCCATGGCCGGTGAGGTTCAGTATCGGTCTGAATCCTGCTGCATTGATGACCTCTTCGACCCTTTGGCCAATATCCTCCACATCTACGTTCGGCGAGCACATGCGGATTGCAGCGTCAAGCGCGTCAGCAGCCGCCCCGATCATTTCTTTCCAGCGTTCATCCTTCGAGAGATCTGCAGAAACGCCCGTATCGACGATCAGCCCGTCGATATGGGCTCCGACGTCGATCTTCACCAGATCGTTCTCTTCAAATTCGGATTTATCCGACGGCGACGAGCAGTAGTGAGCTCCAACGCTATTTCGACTCGTTTGCGCCGGGAAGGGAGGAAACGCACCCGCATCACGGATTATCACTTCCATGCCTTCCTGCAGATCGCGCAGCAGGTAACCGGGGCTGATAGTTTCAGCGGCCCAGTTTCGTGCTTTTGCGGCGATGTGCCCCACTTCGCGCAGTGTGTCCAGTTCAGAAGGAGTTGGAATCACGCGCAGGAAGGATCGTCGAGGTTCCAGCGATTGAACTCTGGTTGTTTGCCTAGCGCCAGAGAATCTCGAGTGTCTCTCCACATTTCGTACCAAGTATCGGCATCACGTAACTCGGCGTCTGGATTCGTTGTACTGCGGGCCACGAATCCCGGGAACGCTTCTCGCCCTGTCGCCTCGCCGACAGGCTGGTATCGAAGATCGAAACTCCAGCGAATACGGTCGCTTATGTTCGGCAGTGAAGAGTGAATAGTCTTCTTGGTGAGCAGCAACGCTCCACCCTTTTTGACCGGCACTGGCATAGCATCACCGATATCGAATAGATGGTCGGGGATCTGTGTTCCCTGCCGGTCCTTGTAGCCCGGGCAGTGAGTTAGTAGTTCACCTCTGTGCGAACCGGGAACGACGGTCAGGCAACCGTTTGCGGTGCTGGCGTCCATAAGCGGAAACCAAACGGTGAGGAGGTTCGTTTCATCTGCTTCAGGGTTGACTACTCCAGAATCTTGATGCCAACCTGTTCTCCCGAACATTACGTTTCCATATTCATCACGCGGAGATACATTTTCGGGAAGCTTTATCCGAACGTGCTGGACAGGATTGGAATAGACCTCTCCACCAACGATAGATTCTGCAACATCAAGAACGCCGGGGGCGGTAATCGCGTTGAATACAGCCGGACCTGCCCAGAATGGGGTGTCAGGTTTCACCCCGTTCTGCGGAAGCGAGAAGTCGAAATACTGGTTATGGACCGCTTTTGACTCAACGTAGATCTTGGTGATTCGATCGCCGAACTCTAGATCCGAGTAGGTCGATGAAATCACGCCTTCGCTGTAAAGCTTTTCTGCAAGTGAGTCGAGTACGCCCGCATATTCGTCAATTACCGGGTCGATAGTGCCTTCGGGGTCGAAAACATCCGGGACGTGAACGAACCCATACTCTTCAAAATGCTCTTTTTGCTCAACGGTTAATGCTGGCAATCCAATAGCCCCTTGAACGCACCGATTTGGTCAGGTTGTATTGCGATGCGTGTGTTGGGACGGAATGTTACACCTGATCGGGCGTGTTATCACGCGGTCAACCCAACTGATCTGGCAGTGATTGGGAGATCGGTGCACTTGGAAGAGCTTACTTTGCGCGTCGTGCAGTACTGAGCGAATCGGCTTCGGTGCCGAGTCCCTGTGCGGCTTCGAGGGCTTTACGGATGCTGGTGAGGGTGATTTTGAAGATGTTGATCATGATTGATATCTAGTTGGATGTGTCTGATGGTGGGAAGGATTTTCTGGCAACAAAAAACCCCTGCTTGCGACAGGGGCTTGATTATCTCTACGCTGCGGCTTGCTTATTCAACAAGTACAACACGCAAAACTCGAAACCCCTGTGGATGTACAGGTACACATACAGGTACAGGCCTGAGGGTTCTGAGTTGTGGTGCGGAGTGAGTTGTTCATATCGATTGACCCTAATATACGCCTGTATCCGAGTTCAAGGCAAATTTAGACATAGGTAATTTGTGAAGGATTCGTGGGTGAGTTCGACAGTTTCCTTTGTGAATGGTGAATGATCTACAGATTTAGTAGTTCTGCCGCGTTTGCGCCCCGAACCAGTTGCGTTTGCTCCGTATCAAGCCCTGAATCAGCGAATTCGTCCAGCGCACGCTTCTGAGCCACGAGCGGAAAATCGCTGGCGAAAAGTATTTTTTCGCTTCCGATCGCTCTTGTCGCAACATCGAACACTTCGGGTCGATACAAAAAAGGAAATGCTGCCGAGTCAAAATAGACGTTCTTTAGCGCCGACTTAACTTCGGGCATAAGGCCATAGAACGGCAGTCCACCACCGAAATGGCTGAAAATAAATTTGTTGTTCGGAAAGGCATTCACCAGTACCATCAGGAGTTCTGGCGTTACGGCGCCCTTACCCGGATACCCGTGACCTACAGGCTCTGACGCATGAATGAGCGTTGGCATTTCCAGTTCTTTCGCGGTGTCGAGAACCGGGGCAAGCGCAGCAAGATCGGCATCGAGAATGCCCTGCGTGTCGGGATGAAGCTCGCCGATCCCCTTCGCTCCAGCCTCGTGGCAGCGCCGAACCTCGGCCACAGCATCTTCACCCCAAAGTGGATTCACGCTGCAAAACGCCACAAGCCGATCAGGGTATGAACGTGCCGCTTCGAGGTTGTAGTCGTTTGATTGATGAGCGATTTCAGGATCAGTCCAGCCGAATCCGGCACACACCGAGACATCAACGCCGGCACCGTCCATCGATTCGATCAGGTCGTTCGTATGAGCGAACCTGGCTTTCGAATCGGTAAAAAGGCTTCTGAACGTGTTGTCGGCTTTTGCAACACGCTCGCGTCCGCTCACAAAAGCCTTGGGCAAGATGTGCGTGCAGGTGTCGATAGTCAGTTGCTGGTGAGTTTGCGTCAAATTAGGTGTAACCGAATGCGGTGGCTCGAACTCGACCAAAGATACACTGTCTATGTGATGAGAATGTATAGGATGTGAGTACTCTGAATTGTCCACATTTACTATCGGCAGCAAGGCGACCCACCGGTCTACCGAATCTGCGACGAGGATACAAAGTACCGATGGTCTCGATGATCAGGGATGAAAGGCGAGTTCTAACCCAGCCCGACATACCGCACGCTGAACCAAAGATGGGCAAGGTCGCGGTGATTTATACCACGCCCGAGACCGTAATCGACGATTACGCACAGCTGATGGACCTTGCCGATTATCAGACGGCGCTCACTCCCGATCTGGACACTTTTATGAAGGTGAATATCTCGTGGCAGCACTACTACCCGGCCTGCTCGTCGGCACCGTGGCAGATAGACGGTGTGGCGCAAAAGCTAAGGGCCGACGGATTTGACAACCTAACAGCAGCCCACAACGGCACGGTCGTTGTAAATCCCGATGAAGGACGTGCGAAAAATAAGCACAAAGTAGTCGAAGATCGACTTGGAATTGATCACGTAACGCTGGACGTACCGCCGGTGAAGTGGGTGCCATACAAGCCCACCGCGAAGATGCTCGTTCTCGATGATGTCTACAAAAAAGATGGCCTATTCATCCCGGAAGTCTTTCCAGGCACAAACATCGTTCAACTGCCTACGGTGAAGACCCACGTTTTCACTACGATGACCGGGGCAATGAAAAACGCCTTCGGTGGCTTATTGCACCGATATCGCCACTGGACCCATTCTGTTATCCACGAAACCCTCGTTGATCTTCTCCAGATTCAAAAAGAAATCCATTCCGGGCTGTTCGCCGTTATGGACGGAACGTTTGCCGGCGATGGCCCCGGGCCGCGTGCGATGCGGATTCACAACAAAAACGTGATTCTCGCCTCTGCTGACCAGGTCGCTATCGACGCGGTAGCAGCGAAGATGATGGGTCTTGATCCCATGTCGATTCCGTTCATACGTATTGCCCATGAGATGGGACTCGGCATAGGAAAGCCATCAGAAATCGAAGTCGTTGGTGAGGATATCGCCGATGTTAACTGGAACTTTAACGGTAATGAAAACACCCTTGCCTCACGTGGTCAGGCATTTATATATCACGGTCCGCTCAAGCCGCTCGAAGGCATGCTCCTCCGGTCACCAATCGCACCGTGGGCGTACTGGGCTTCCAACGTCTACCACAACAAGTTCTGGCTCCCAACGATCGGTCGCAAGAGGGTCGATGAAGCAATGAAAACCCCCTGGGGCAAACACTTCCAATCGTACTGAGCAACGTCTGATGATCAGTCCAAAGTGCTAATCTTTGGTGGATGACCGATGATTGGAAAGTCGTGAGTTGCATGCCTGCTGGCATCCCGACTGGGCAGATATGACGAGGCAGAGAACTACTTCGAGCGTGTGATCAGCTGTAGCCAAGATGCGGGATTCAGTCCGATCCTGATACTAGTTTTTGCTGCCTAGGCAGAGATGCTCCTCGAACGTAATTCCGCCGATGACCAGAAAATGGCAGGAACAATTCGAGTTGATTCCATGTCTATCGCAACAGAGCTGGGCATGCAATGGCTTGTTGACCGAATCATTCATCAAAATAAACTCTTAACCTTTAGGGCTAGCGCAGCTAAGCCTGACTACCCAGCTGGTCTGACGCTCCGCGAAATTGAAGTCGGTAGTCTCATGGCCCAGGGTAAGACCTCCATTGAGATCGACGAGGAGTTGGTGATTAGTCGACACGCAGTTGCTCGTCACACGACAAATTTCTACACCAAGATCAACGCTCGTAATTTGGCCGAGGCTACAGCGTTCGCACTAAACCAGCTTTTCCCGCCAGATCAGGGCGATCCAGATAAGTAGATAGCGCTGGTTAATGCCTGACGGTCGGGACGCGTTAGCTTGGACTGCAAAGTCGAAACCTACGCGCCAGCAGTAGGTGGAGCGACATCGCCGCCTTCGTGCAGCGTCGAGTCGTTGTGTGAGAACACACCAAGATCGCGTCCTTGGTGCACGTGCACGACGAGGTCTTCGCGCTCGATACCCACCGCGTCGGTCAGATCTTCGTCGACCATCGATATCAGTTCCTGAATCTCCTCTTGCGTCATCGACTCAGAAACGATCATCGTGCCGTGAACCATTCCAGGCACAAAATGCAGGTCGAGTCGACCTATCGGCTTGCCATCTTCGAGAATCGTGTAGCACTCGCCATTAGGAGTGCGAACCTCTCGTTCAAAGTAAAACTGCGCCATGATGGTTACTGCCTCACCTGGCCTGAGCCACGAACTTTCCACTTGTAGCTGGTAATTTCCTTAAGGCCCATGGGTCCTCGGGCGTGAAGCTTATTGGTCGAAATTGCTACTTCAGCGCCGAGACCGAACTCCGCACCGTCGTTGAACCGAGTGGAAGTATTTGCGAACACAGCCCCGGCGTCGATTTCGTTCAAGAACTGCTCAGCCGTTTCAGCATTGTCGGATATTATCGCCTCCGAGTGGCCGGAACCATACTTGCCGATGTGAGCGATTGCCTCTTCCATCGAATCAACGATCCTTACTGACGCAACCAGCGAAAGGAACTCAGTACCGAAGTCGTCCGACTGGGCAGGTGTGATTTTCGAATCGCCAGCCAGCACACCGATAAGACTCATGGCTCGACCATCAGCACGGAGTTCAACATCATGAACTCCAAATTCGGTGGCGAGTTCAGGCAGGAACTCGCGAGCAACCGCCTGGTGCACGAGCACCGTATCGAGTGCGTTGCACACAGTTGGACGCTGAATTTTCGCGTTCACGACTATCGCAAGCGCATCCTTTAGATTTGCATCTGCGTCGACATAGGTGTGGCAAACGCCGACACCACCCGTGATGACAGGCATCTTGGCATTTTGGCCGACGAACCTAACGAGCTCAGCACTGCCACGAGGGATCATTAGGTCGATCACATCGTTCATTTCGAACATCTCTTTTACGAGCGCCCTGTCCGTCGACTCCACGAACTGAACTGCATCACGCGGAATCCCTGTACCTTCGATAGCATCTTTGACAATGCCAGCAAGAACGGTATTCGTAAGCATGCATTCCTTACCACCTCGAAGCACCACTCCGTTGCCAGACTTAAGGCACAGAGTTGCGATATCGATGGTTACGTTAGGTCGGCTCTCGTAGATCACACCAATCACGCCGAGGGGCACCCGCACTTGTTGAATATTGAGACCGTTTTCGAGATCACGCTCTTCAAGGATTTCACCGATGGGATCTTCGAGTACAGCGATTTTGCGAGCAGCGTCGGCCATATCTTTTACACGCGCATTGTTCAGCGTCATTCGTTCGAGAAGCTGATACCCGATTCCGTTTCGCTTCGCTGCTGTCAGATCTTGCTCGTTGGCGCGCAGTATCGATTGCCGATTCGTCTCGATTGCATCGGCTATCGCTATCAGTGCAGTGTTTTTAACATCAGCAGAAATCGAGGCCAGCCGTCGAGAAGCTTCGTTGGCAGCTTCCGCCTGATCATGAAGTGATTGTGAAGTGAGAGTCATCGCATATTTGGACTATGGCAGAGCTAGGTTGTTGCGGTGTATTACCTCGGCACCGTAGTAGTGCCCCAGAAGGTCGGGCAGCGCCTTGGAGTTTTTGCCTTTTATCAATTCGATGTCGCTCGACGGATACGAGGCAAGTCCCCAGCCAATCGTCGTGCCATCGATTTCAGTTACTTCAATGATATCGCCTCGTTCGAACGAACCGGAAACTTCAACGATTCCTATTGGAAGAAGGCTGTTGCCGCGATTTCGTAGTGCGTTCGATGCGCCGGGGTCGATCGAAACGCCCCCCCGATGCTCAGATCGGCCGGTGAGAATCCAGCGTTTTCGACTTTCTCGACGAGAAACGGTCGATTCGAACCGGGTCCCGATTCGCTCACCGTTGCATATCGACTTGATAATTCCCTCCACGCGTCCAGATCCAATGATCATCGGAATTCCAGAGTCCATTGACATTCGTGCCGCGTCGAGCTTGCTTGACATGCCACCACTGCCACGTTCGTCATGGGGCCCGCGTGCGGCTTTTTCTATGGTGTTGCCAATTTCATCCACGATCGATATTAGCTCGGCATTCGGGTCGACGTGAGGATCGGCGGTGTAGAGGCCATCCATGTCACCCAGCAAGATCAGCAGGTCTGCATCAACCGTATTTGCGACCATCGCCGAAAGTCTGTCGTTATCACCGTAGACTTCTCCTGCAAGTTCTTCGACTGCCACAACATCGTTTTCATTGATAACGGGCACGGCTCCAATCGATAAAAGAGCGTCGAGAGTGTTGCGCACGTTCAGGTATCGTGACCTGCTCTGAAGGTCGCCGCGTGAAATAAGTGCCTGGGCAACTTCGACGTTGTATCTGGCAAACAGCTGCTCGAACGTCATCATCAGTTGAGGTTG
>CAYTAO010000065.1:12394-14675 GCA_964435915.1 uncultured Dehalococcoidales bacterium | reverse complement strand
GCGCCACAAGCCGGGTCGAGGAAGGGAGCGCTCGTTCTATCGCTTCGTGGTGCTTTCTGACTTTGGCAGTTTTCGCGATCTGCAACGCCACCGTATGCTCACTCTGGACTGGCAGCGGCTCGGTGTGAAGCACGGCTACTCAACTCCTCCGTCTATTGAGGAAGTCGGTTGGTCTCAGCGCTGGGCCGATGCGATGGGGCGGATGAGTGATTTCCACGACACTGTGATGAACGAACACGGTCCCGATGTTTCGCAGTACGTTGTGCCTTTCGGATACAGGCTGCGATACTCGATGCAGTTCAACGTCCGGGAAGCCTTCCACATGCTCGAGCTTCGCACATCGCAGCAAGGTCACCCGGACTACCGTCGGGTTTGTCAGATGATGCATACGCTGATTCGCGACAAGGCAGGGCACAGGGCACTTGCCGACGCAATGTCATACGTGGATCACGAAAGCTACGACCTCGAACGCCTCGAATCGGAACGTCGTTCTGAACAAAAACGAGAAGCCTCAGCGCCTGCGGATTAGTTGGGCGAATTTAGTTCTAAAGTTGCTCGGTTGGCCTGCTATGCGTCATTAGCCACGCAGGGATAAGAGCCACTGTTGCCAAAACCGCTCCGTATGTGTAGAAGCGTGTGAAGACATCGATGGCAGCATCGGTAGCGCTATCGACAATCTGCTGTTGCACTTCTGGATCCATTGAGAATGCTGGGACGTCTGCCAGCAGTTGCTGCATTTGCACGGTGCCCAGAGCGGTCATTGCCGCCAGACCAGCCGTCATCCCAACCATGCGTGAAACGCTCAGTAGCGCCGACGCAGCGCCGCGCTGATCACCCTGAACGCCACGCAACGCTGTCTCGGCGATTGGTGACACCAGCAGTCCTAGTCCGAGTCCTGCGACCGCTAAATGGATCGTGAGCATCGGCTCAGCGATATCTATCGTCCAACTCGACAATAGCAGGAAGCCGAGAGTGGTGATGAGGAGACCTGTAATCGCCGGGATCCGCGAGCCATATCGCTGTGTGACGTAGCCACCGATCAATGCTCCGATACCAATCGAAATTGTCATTCGTAGAAGCTGAAGCCCGCCTTCGAGTGGTGATTTCCCAAACACAGATGCCGCCATTAGAGGTACGGTGACCATTCCGATAATCAGCACTGTACCAACTAGAAAGTGGGTCAGGTTGGAGTTGTTGAAGGAAGGTAATTTGAACAGCTTTTGAGGGAACAACGGGTCGCTTGAACGATTGTTCATGAAGACGAGGAGCACGACCAATGCTGCTGTGAGTACCAGCGATATCACCATCAACGCGTCTGGACTACCTATCCGGACAAGTCCGATTGTCAACAGCGTAAGCGTCGCGGCAAATATGAGAGCAGTAGGGATATCCACTCGTACGTTGTTTCGTTTCCCGCGTGGGTTTCGGATGATCCATATCGAGGCGATGATCGTGAGCGGGATGTTCAACCAGAACGCCCACTCCCACGAAAGCCAAGTCGTAATACCACCACCCCAGAGAGGTCCGAACACACCACCGGCTTCGGCACTTGCGCCGATGAGTCCGTAAGCGATTGCGCGATGTTTACCGTCGACCAGTTCTCCTGCAGCAGCTATAGAAATTGGAATAACTGCTCCGCCGCCAATAGCCTGAAACACCCTGGTTCCCACCAGCCAGTTGTACTCCGGTTGCCCGCCGTACAGCCACCGGGGAATATCGGGCGACACTGCGACGAGAATTGATCCGAGAGTGAAAACGGCCATCGCGATCAAGAACGCCTTGCGATATCCGGTTCGATCGGAGATTCGTCCCATCAACGGCATTGTGGCGGTGTACCCGATCAGATAGCCGGTGATTGACCACGATGCCCGGTTCAGCTCACTTACACCGACCCGGAGGTCGGCCATCATGTCGGGTAAAAGCGTGACTACGACCGTCTGGTCATCGGCCGCGATGAACACGCCAAAGCACAGAGGTAAAAGCAATTTGTACGGTGAGACGATTTGTCCGAGTCTAGTGAACATCGGTTAGATCGGTGGTCGCAGCAAAATCAGTTTGTCGAATTCGCCAAGGGTTACAATTCGAATCGTATCTGGTTCATCTCCTGGTTGAACGTCCCCGGAAATGATGATCTGTTTCAGCACGTAACTCTCGGGATCGAAGATCATCTCGACACTTGGCACAGCATCCGGATCGACAGTGCCAACCAGCGGGGCGAGTGTTGGTGCTGTGATGCGACCGATTATCGTAACGTCGCCAGTCGAATCGCCGTCCAGAGCGA
>CAYTAO010000065.1:0-12384 GCA_964435915.1 uncultured Dehalococcoidales bacterium | reverse complement strand
CGAAGCCCGCATCCTGAGTTTCACCAAGAATATCGGCGACCAATTTCACCGGATCCAGAAACGAGAATGGGCTGTCTTCAGGTGGAATTTCCGACCAAACACCGGTTAACGGATTCGTCATCCAGGTTTGTTCTCCAATAACGATCGCTTTCACCCTCACGAACGCTCGACCGATTTTCGCCTCGGCTTCGAGATCAAGTCCGTTTGAAGCAACCGCACCACTGGCCGTTGTTAGTTGCAAGGCGCCCGGCAGCGTCGTGAAACCATAATCGTGGGTTAGTTTGAACTCGAAGCTCTTGAGATCTCCCATCGCCGTCTGCGATCGGTCAACGAACTCCGACGCAGTAATTGGAAGCACCGTGGGCGCTGAGTTTGGCTCACTTTTCGAGCAGGCAGGCATTAGTACGGCCGTGAGCATAGCCGCCACTAATAGGAATATCGATATGTGTTGGCGTGGGCGAACGATTGGCATCTGTGAGTTTGTAGCCTACCGCAGACAGCTGTGCAGAACGAGAATAGAAAACACAACAAAGGCGATCTGTTTCGTAGATGCTCAGTTAAACAAAGTCTTCAGGAATGACTACGGATCGCTGCAGTCCCGCATGAAACCGCAGACGTCACACCGTAGCTTGCAGTGGAGATCAACCAAGGGAGTTCCACAGCGGTCGCACAGCCATATTTTGGTTTCAGTAATCGTCGCCATTAGTCGTTCAGGTACCCATTTGTAAATATGCCGGCTGTCGAGCAACGGATTCCGATTATCCGTGAATTATCCGGGGAAATCTGCATCACTGTGATCAGGACCACGGACGGTGAGTGCCTTGAGTTTCCGGAGTGCGCTTTCGGCTTGTTCAGTGTTTGAACCGGCAGGAGCGCGCTCGAGGAACTGTGTAAGGGAGTCCACGGCGTCACCGAAATTTCCAACTTTGGTTTGTAGGTGAGCCAGTTCGCTCAGGTTTCGGAGGTTGGTGGGATCTAGAAGCTGTATTCGCTCGGACGCAGCAAGTGCCAGTTCATACTGTTTGTGCTTCTCGTGAGATACTTTTAGATTGCTGAGAAGCCTGCGGAGCATCGCTCGTTTCTTGGAAGGGATGAGGAATTTTCTTTCAAGATCATCGAAGTCACCGTTCTTAACGCGCTCTTTGCCGAGAATATTGGTGATGCATTCTCTTCTCGAGAGTAGGCCACCTCGGTGGAAAGAGTCGACGTATATCCGGTCGTCACCGGATCCAACTGCTACAACAAAGTGCTTGCGAAGCGATATACCATCGACTGCCACTCCTGCGACCCGTGCTACTTCGATATACAGAATCGAGAGTGCTACTGGATTACCTTTCAGAAGGTCGATAACTTCGTTTAAGTGGCTGTTATTGGGGTCGAAGTAGTTTTTAGAATCGCCGACGAATCCGACTTCTTCAAACATAACCTCGTGCATAGCACCGACAAAATCGTAAGTCGTGTGGTGTGTTGACAGCCGTGACTTCACACGGGCACCGAACTGGGCAATTCTCCCTTGATATGCTACAACGTCGAGTTCTGGAAACTCGTTCGATGCTGCATAGAGGCTCGCCGCAGCCAGATTTATTTCAGCATCCGGGCATCGAATTGCCCGGGCGAAATTTTCTTTAGGTGTAAGCGAACTTGTTCCCAATGGTTCTGGCTATTTCCTGTTGCTTCTAGGGTCGCTTGTAAAGTAACGTTTCCCTGCTGGAATGACCGCATTCTAGCTGCGACTAAGCCAAGCTGCAAACCGTTCAATGGGTGGAATTGTGTGTTGATTTGACACGAACCCACTTCGTTGTGAAAATTGCTTTCGTGCGGAGCAGTGCTGCGTACGTGCGTGTTGTGAAATCAACAAACGGGGAGCTCGGGATAGCCGGGCTGAGAAGGCAGACGCTAAATACTCTGCCAACCCTTGAACCTGATCTGGGTAATGCCAGCGTAGGAAATCGGCCAGAACGCCACATCCAAGCGACGAATACCCAGATCTTATTATGCTGGTGATTGCGTAGGAACGATGAGGCAGGTCTCCCAACTCATAGTTGTTGAAGACGACAAGAGTGTCGTTGGCAACGACGCGCTCATCACCGTTTCGGATGTCAGCTTTGACTACGAACATTCTCGGATACTGGACGGTGTTTCGTTTTTTGTTGATCGCGGCGAGTCCGTAGCACTCGTCGGACCGTCGGGCTGCGGCAAAAGCACGATTCTAAACTTGATTTCCGGTGTTCTGAGCCCAGGGAGTGGGCGCATCTGTGCCGATGGGTTGGATAACCACTACGAGCGTCTGGGTAATGTTTCTTACATGCAACAGAAAGATCTGTTGTTGCCGTGGCGGACTGTAGCCGAGAACAGTGGACTTGGCCTCGAATTACGTGGAACGAGCAGAGCAGATTCGAGACTAGAGGTTCAGAGACTGGCCGAGTCGTTTGGTCTCGCTGACGTGCTGGCATCAATGCCTCACGAGCTCTCGGGTGGGATGCGTCAGCGCGTCGCATTGCTGCGGGCGGTGCTACCGGACAATCCTGTTCTTCTGCTCGACGAGCCGTTCGGAGCCCTCGACGCTATAACTCGTCGATCCCTGCAGCAATGGCTGTTGAACGTTCTCGATACGACGAACAAAGCAGTTGTGCTGGTCACCCACGACGTAGAGGAAGCGATTCACCTGGCCGATCGGATAATGGTGATGTCTACTAATCCGGGCAGGATCGTTGCTGAGGTTCGGGTCGAACTTGAGCCTGATACGGAACGGATCGAGATATCCACGTCGCCGCGATTCGTCGCGTTAAAAAGTCACATACTCGATCTTCTGGACAATCAGGAGTCGACCCAATGACCGTTTTCGAGACCTTGCGTCCTCGTGTGATTGACTGGCTGCCCGCTGTCGCAACCACAGTGATTCTGTTCGTCCTGTGGGAAGTTTTAGTCGATGTTCTGAACGTCCAACGATGGCTTCTTCCACCACCCAGTGTGATCTTCACCGAAATATTCGATTCATTTGGATTCCTAACTCGACAAACTGTAACCACAGCAATCGAAATCATCGTGGGTTTTGCCATTTCGGTGAGCCTCGCAGTGTCGCTCGCGTCTGGAATCGTCTGGTCTCGTACGGTGGAGCGGACGATCTATCCGATCATCATCGCTTCGCAAACGATACCGATCATCACACTCGCTCCATTGCTGATCATCTGGGTGGGCACCGACATCACGTCGAAGGTCATCGTGATCGTCCTGTTCACATTCTTCCCTATCGTCATCAGTCTGGTGTCGGGACTGCGTTCGGTCGATCAGGAAATGGTCGACATGCTCAGAACCCTCGGTGCGTCTCCGTGGCAAACATTCCGCAAGTTGATGATCCCTTCAGCTCTGCCAAGTTTCTTCGCTGGTCTGAAGGTCGCCGCGGTGGTTTCCGTCATCGGTGCTGTGATTGGGGAATGGTTCGGCGCGAGCGCCGGACTCGGCTGGCTGATGAAGATAGCTAGTGGTCAATTTCAAACAGCGAGAGTGTTCGCCGCTATTGTCGTGCTCTCAATTTTGGCGATGGTGTTATTTGCAGCGGTTGTCGCTCTTGAAAAATGGTCATTAAGAAAATATCCACCAACCGTTACACGTGTAATTCGTTTAGGAGATTCATGAAAAAGTTAGCGCTGCTCTTTGTAGCATTTACGTCAATGATTATTGCCGCTTGTAGTGGAGGTAGTAGCGACCCAGAAGACATCGTGGTCACTCTCGACTGGTTTCAGAACGCAAACCATGCTGGAGTTTACGAAGCGGTCGATAAGGGCTACTTCAGTGATGAGAACCTGAACGTCTCCGTTGAGCCGCCTGCCGACCCGACGGCAATTCTGGGTTTGGTTGCTAGCGGTGAAAGCGACTTTGCTTTCTACTACCAGCCCGACCTGCTTCAGGCTCGACAAGAAGGAATTCCGGTTGTGGCGGTGGCTGGGATTGTTCAGCGGCCACTCAACTCGATCATGACACTGAAGTCGTCGGGCATCGAGAGGCCCAGCCAACTCGCTGGTAAGAAAATCGGAACGACGGGACTGCCCTGGAACGAAGCCATGCTTACGACGATGCTTAAGGCAGACGGCGTAAACCGGGATGATGTTGAGGTGATCGACGTTGGCTGGACGGCTAGCCAGTCGCTGATGGCCGGGACGGTCGATGCCATAGTCGGCGTCTACTGGACTTACGAGTCGATCATCATGGAAAACGAGGGTCACGAGACGAACGTTCTGATGCCCGATGAGTGGAATGTTCCAACCTACTACGAACTGGTACTTGTTACCTCGGAGAAGACTTTGAGTGAGCGACCTGAAGTAGTTGAGAATTTTGTGAAGGCCTTTAACAAAGGCTACGGGGCAGCAGCTGACAA
This sequence comes from uncultured Dehalococcoidales bacterium, assembly GCA_964435915.1. GTDB lineage: Bacteria > Chloroflexota > Dehalococcoidia > Lucifugimonadales > Lucifugimonadaceae > Lucifugimonas. The sequence goes on along the minus strand of CAYTAO010000065.1, from coordinate 8,009 downwards.
TCCGCAGGGATCCATCGACACAATGATCAGGTTGAACCCAGATGCCGAGATCGACGAACCGACTGATCGTGCGGGTGTTGAACTACTTGCCCCGCTCTGGAAATCGGCAGGTGCTCCGGTCGGCTCGCTTTCCGGTGAGCGTTGGGAGTCGCTGGTTTCGTGGATGAAAACGCAGTCGCTGCTCGATGATTCACTCAAAGCTGCTGACGCATACGACGCTAGTTACGTGGAGTAGGAACCACTGATCCCCCTTCTAACCCGGAGGGGGATCATCCTCATTTCCCGTGCCCGGAGAAAATCGGGATCCGTGAAGTCGGGTGGGGTGACGGTATAATGCCGATGTCACTTAGAAACGGCGCTGCGGGTACGCCAACTGCCCGGTATGCCCGACGTCATCGACCTGATATACCTCGCCGCCCGCGAACGTCACGAACAGCGTGCCAAGTGAAGAGCCCCCAAATGTGCAGTTGGTCGGCTTGTCGGCAGGGGTTGGGTGAGTTCGAACGACTCGGCCAGACGATTCAAATTCGTAGATCATCGGACCGGGGCCTGAATCGTTCGATCCCGCGGTTGCCAGAATCGTTCCCGTTGAAGTCAGTGTCATGCCGTCGATGCTGCGGTTCTTACCGAAATTGTGTAGCACCTGATGATCACCCAGTGTTCCGTCATAGTTGACAGGGTAGGCGAGTAGACGGCGCGACTCAGTGGGGACATTCGATGTATCGGCCACAAAAAGTATCTTCTGGTCGATAGAAAACAGCAAGCCGTTTGGCTTGAAGGTATCGAATGTCACTCGGAGTGTGTTCCAGTTACCGCCAAACGTGTGTTCGGCCATGTAGACCGATTCGTGTTCAAGGTTGTTGGGACTGCTGGTGTAGTTTGGATCGGTGAAGTAGACCCGGCCCTGTTGGTCGACGGCGAGGTCGTTCGGCCAGTTGATAGTCTCGCCTTCAAACGCATCGCTGATCACTACTGGATCGGCGTCTGGATCTGACGGATCGATCTTCGTTACCCGGTGTGCATCGCCCTCACACACAAACAACTGCCCCTGCCGGTCGAATGTCTGACCGTTGGCCTGACCGGTGTTTTCGCGCCAGATCGAGCTTTCGTTCGTCTTTGGATCCCACCTGTAGGTCGTGCTGACAAAGCACTCGTTGTAAATCAGGCCCGAACCATCCCAAACCGGTCCTTCGGTCAGTGTGTCGTGATTTGCGATCTGGGTCCATTTCCAATCGGACATAGTTTTTCTTTCAGTTTGAGGAGGTGTTGGAATTGTTGGTTGGCGCAGGAATGTTGCGGCCGATTCTTAACGCCTAGTTAGGCCAGAGCAAGTATCCGGTCATTCCAGTGTTCCGAGCCACCAGCAGGTGGCCTTCGATCGAAGACACGTAAAGATCTTCACCCACGAACGTGCAGTTGGTAGGACGTAGGGCAGGCGTTGGATGAGTCTCGATGATTCGGCCCGCGGGATCGAAGACAGTGACGTTTCCGCCGGGTCCAGATATCTCCCAACCCGTGCAGGCAACGATGTTGCCCTCGCTCGATAGGGTCATTCCGTCTATCCCTCGGTGCGGCCCAAAGTCGTGAAGCACCTCGTAGTCGCCAAGCGAACCGTCGTCATTTACCGGGTAAGCACGTAGTTCACGCTTCTGGTCTGCGCGATAGTCGCTCTCGGCCACGTAAAGCGTCTTGTAATTGCTCGAAAAAAGCAGACCATTGGGCATCGAGGTATCGAATGTGCGGCGAACGGTTTTGTATGTGCCTTCAGCTTGCGGTTCGGCAGAAATAATAGATGAGTGGTCGATTCCAACGTCCGGATTGACATCACCGACACGGTCGGAAAAATATATCGATCCGTAGGGAGTTATTGCTAGGTCGTTTGGACCGTTGATCCGTCGCCCCCCAAGTCGGTCAGCAATATTCACCATCTCGCCGTTGGGGTCGAATCGCACGATTCTGCGTCCGTTGCCAGAGCAGCCGAATAACCGACCTTTGCTGTCGTAGTTGAGTCCGTTGGTGCCTTCAGTATTCTCGCGCCAGGTCTCGACCAGCCCGGAGTTTGGGTCGTAAGAGAGGATGCGGCTCATCGCGATGTTCGAATACAGCATCCGTTCACCGTCCCAGACGTTACCTTCCGTGATGGTGCCGATAACCGGCGCTGCATTCTCAAAATTCCAGCTCATTGTTGTTTTTCTTTCAGTGTTTTTCGTTCGGTTTGGGAAGTGTTGGCAGGTTAGGAGGTTTGTGAATTTCGATTGTTACGCGCAGCCCAACTGGTCTGCGAGGTCGTTGAAGTCTTTTGCGAAATAGTCGAAGTCGGATTCAGGTTCAAGATCAGGCTGCTTTGAATCACCGAACTCGTCGGGTCGAGTTACCAGTGCTGCTCGTAGCCCTGCATCTATTGCGCCCTGCAGGTCGTTATTGTGGGCTGCTACGAGCATCACCTGTTCACCTTCCAGTCCTAACAGCTCCACACTGTGTTGATATGCCCGCGGATGTGGTTTGTATTTACCAGCCAGTTCAGCCGAAAGCACGGCGTCCCACGGCAAATTTGCGTACTTCGCCATGTTTGTCAGCAGCGCGACGTTGCCGTTTGAGAGTGAAGCGATCGTGAACTTCGACTTGAGCCGGGTAAGCCCGTTCGTGGAATCGGGCCAGCCATCGAGCCGGTGCCACGCCTTGTTGAACTCTACGAGTTCTTCCTCATCGATAGTCGGAAATTCGTACTGCCACAGCAAAACTTCGAGTCGTTCACGGTGAATCTGATCGACGATCTTCCACTCGTCTTCACCAGCGTTCACTTTCGTCATTCCGACTCCGTACCCGGCGCGCCAGTCGTCTGCGAACTGGTCCCAGTCGGCTTCAACACCGTGTATCGAGCCAAATTCGGCTGCCTGACGGGATATCGAAGTGCGCCAGTCGACGACGGTGCCGAATACGTCGAACACGAGTGCCTGAATGTCACTTTTACTGATCTTGTCTCTGGTGTTCATCTATTTATCCAGTTATCCAGAATTTTGAGATTGAAGTCATGGAGAGGGGCTCGATGATTGGAATGTTTGCTCGGTCACTGTGTTACCGACGGGCGGTATTCTAGTCGCCCGCACCGGTCTGTCAGGATCAACGCCACTTTAAGCACGTCGATTTTGTTGGATTGGAAGAGTATTTTTATTTCGACAGCGCGATAATGCAGATTATATGCGGTGACTTTTACGCGAAAACTACACCTGTTTTACTGAGGATTTGTTTACGAATGACCGACACAAAGCGACTTTATCTGACTGAGGCCGAAGTGACCGGGCTACTCGATATGCAACTGGCTCTGGACGCTCTTGACGATGTATTCAGGGCTCGTTCCGCCGGTGAAGTACACAACGAGCCCCGCAAGCGTCTGGCTGCCGGAGCTGGCCCTATGAACTTCATGGCGGCGTCCTGGCCAAGCCGCGGGTGGGCGGGGCACAAGTCCTACGCGAATGGTGATTTCCGAGTGACACTGTTTGGGACGAACGGTGAAGGGATGCTCGCACTTTTAGGCGCAGGCAGGATGGGACAAGTCCGTACGGGTGCGGCATCCGGAATCGGGACAAAGTACATGTCACGTGAGAACTCTTCTTCGGTTGGGATCATCGGCTCGGGATACCAGGCGGAAACTCAGCTCGAAGCGGTATGTGCGGTACGCGATATCAAAAATGTGAAAGTGTTTTCTCGCAATTCCGAGAATCGTGAGGGCTTTGCTGCAACGATGAACGAACGACTCGGCGTGAACGTTGTTGCTGTCGATTCGAAAGAAGCTGCTGCCGAGGGCATGGATGTGCTGGTGGCTATCACAAGTTCGGTAGAGCCGGTCATTACTGGCGACATGGTCGAGCCTGGCATGCACATCAACGCCGCCGGAAATAACTCGTGGATGAAGCGTGAGCTGGATACCGCGGCGATTGTCAAAGCCAACCTGGTTGCGACTGATGACATTGACCAGGCCAAAATCGAGTGCGGCGAGCTGATGCGAGCTGCTGAGATCGGGCGGTTCTCGTGGGATTCGCTGGTGCGGCTCGACAACATCGTGGCAGGAGTACGTACTGCCCGCACCTCAGACAACGACATCACGCTGTTCGAATCGCAGGGCGTTGCATTCGAGGATATCGCGGTATGCGGACGGCTCTATGAGCTAGCACTTGAGCGCGGGATCGGTACAGAGTTGGGTTAGTGGTTCGATCCCTCTCCATCGCAGGGAGAGGACCAGAGAGTGAGTGATACCGGTCGACCACTTGAACTGTAAGCGCCGTCAATAGCCTTTTAATCGCGGGCCTCGACCCATCCTCTAGTTCCCTCCCGTTTAGGGGACGCGTGAGGGTGGGTAGGTTGACTATCGATATTTAGTTCGATCAAACTAGTTATCACGATTACATGTTCGGATAAGTTGACTGAAATGCACATCACTGTTCGTTCAAACGTGATTCTGGTCTCTATTGTCATAGCAGTGCTCATGGTCGGCTGCTCTGCATCGTCTAGTGACGTAGATGCACTAGTGTCTACGGCTGTTGCAGGAACCATTGGTGCGCAATCAAATTCAGAGCAACAGCCACCTCTTTCGGATGGCCCACCTAAGACTTCGATCTATTGTTTTGACTGCCAACTCGTGGAAGTAACTGGAGTAGTAGACGGAGACACAATCGACACGAGTATTGGTCGAGTGCGCTTCTTCGGAATAAACACCCCTGAGAGAGGGGAAGGCTGCTTTGAAGAGGCAACAGAGTTCACCAGACAATTAGTAGGCAATCAAGTCCGACTGGAGGACGGTCCACGGCTCGAAGATACTTACGGCAGACGACTCGCTTACATCTTCGACTCGTCTGGTAACAGCATCGATGTTCAGTTGATTGCGGCTGGATTCGCTAAAGCATGGACTCGGGACGGTCAGCACAAGGATGTATTGGTCGGATTGGAACAAAGTGCCAAGACCAATAACGCAGGCTGTCTGTGGGCGACTTACAGCTCGACGAGTAGTTCTGACTACGACCCGACCGGACCAGATCGTGACTGTGGTGATTTTGCGACGTGGAAGCAGGCGAATGACTTCTTCATCGCCGCAGGTGGTCCGAACTCAGACCCACACCGACTGGATGGCGACCACGATGGGGTTCCGTGCCAGTCGTTACAACAGACGACCGAATCAGCGAATTAAATCGTGTTATTACTGTAACTACGCGAAAAGCCCCCGCATTTCTGCGGAGGCTTCTCTATTTCAATTTACGTTTGGTGGGCGATGGGGGACTCGAACCCTCGACCCTCTGTCGCTTGGTAACGCGAGCCTGAATGATTCACGAGGTCCAATCAGGGTGCAGGTTCGCATTTACGCTGTCCATATCGAGATCGTGTCCGAGACCCGGCTTGCCAGAAATAGATGCGCGGCCACCATCGAAAATGATCGGATCTTCTAGGAAACTGTTGTACGTCGGGATGAACGCTACACAATGTTCGAGGCGATAAAAATTTGGCACCGTCATCATCACGTGTATCCCGGAGACTATTTGTAGCGACCCGTTCGCGTTGTGTGGACTGATAGGAACAAAGTAAGGCTCTGCCATTATCGATATTTTTTTTAGCTCACTAATGCCACCCGTCCACACTACGTCCGGCATTAAATAATCGGCGAGTCCGGAATTTAGAACTGGCAGAAAGTCCCAGCGCGTGAATAGTCGTTCACCGACGCAGATGGGCGCCCGAGAGTTTTCCCGAACCACTTTGAGGGCGTCCATGCCCTCTGGAGGTACCGGCTCCTCAAACCAGCCGATATTCGATCTGTCAAATAGATTGTTTGCAAGACGAATAGCGGTAGGGACGTTGAAGTTCCCATGCGCGTCGATCAGGATCTCGATTTTGGGGCCAACGGCATCACGAACCGCGGTAACAATGTCATATGCAAGCTCTTCGCCTCCAGTAGAAATTCGACCTCCATCACCATAGTTGGTGAATGCTTTTTCGAGGAACGGGTCGAGCTTGATCGCTGAGTGACCAGCCGCGATCGTTCTTTCTGCTGCGGCAGCGAACTCTTCCGGTGTTTTGCAACCGGTAAACCAGGCGTTGGCATATAGCTCTACGTCGTCGCGGATGGTTCCGCCAAGCAACTGGTACACAGGCAATCCCGCTACCTTGCCCTTGATGTCCCAAAGAGCAATGTCAATGCCGCTCAGTGCGGTCGTGGGCAAACCTCTCGAACCCAGATAGGAATAGGCACGAAAAATCTTCTGCCAGAGGCGCTCGATGTCCGACGGATCTTCCCCGATAAGTAGCTCTCTCATTTTGATAATGGCATTCGCTGTGATGAAACTTCCGCCAGCTGTCCAGTTTGTGGATTCACCGTACCCCGAGATGTCCTCGTCTGTTTTTATCTCAACAAAAGTCCACGCCCAGTCCCGTTCTGGGACACCTGGCATTTCTGCCCGAACCACGTAAGGAGTTATGTCGATTATTTTCATCGTTTCTTCTCAGAAGTCACCGTGAAGGCGGTGATCGGTGGAGAGCCGAGTTCGTTTTCCGACCGAAGGTTACTCGACCATCGCTCTTTGTTCGGAGCGTTCTCGTCACGAAACACGCTTAGAACGAAGTCGGTCAGCTCGCTACCGTTCAATGTACGTTCCTGGATGTAATTGTGGGAGCTCACAGGACGACCTCCAGGATGTCCACTCTGTCCTTCTAGGAAACGACCTGTTCCATCCCTGTTCTGAGGTAGCATCCGAATCTTCTATGCCAACTTCGCCATAGCCTCTCTGACCTGATCAAGGGCTTCGCATACTCCGACCGCTCTGCAAATTACAGCACGGACAATCCGCTTAGAGCACATTCCTCGTCTTCTTCAGGAGTGCCTCCACCCACACCGCATGCTCCTATAACTTCTCCGTTTCTGATGATGGGAATAGCGCCCCGTCCCATAATAAAACGACCACCCCACTGTATTTCCAGAGCACGAAACGTTGACCGTTTGGATCTCTCCTCCAACTCACCACTGGGTTGGCCGAAAATCACTGAAGCCACTGCCTTCCCTCTGCTGCCATCGATACCCAGTATCAGAGTGCCGTCCATTTTCTGCATCGTTATTAAGTTCGTTGCAGAGTCAACGACAGAAACCGCTATTGTTATTCCGAGCTCCTTCGCCCTTGCTATTGCCGCTTCACACATTGGCTTAGCCTCTTCAAGTGTTATGTCAGTCATCTGTTCCTCCCATTTAAATGATTCTCCGTACTGGTATAACCACATTCCTAAACATACGAACGCACACGCGAACCGTAGACGCCTGTGTCCTGTGTATGTGAGAGTGATTTACGACTTTGCGTTCACCTAAATAACATTTGAGTAATTGCGCTAATAACCAGAATAAGAAACGCCACGAGACCAAAAACTAGAAAGAAAAGGGCTAAAAATTTGATGTATTTTTGTCTCTTAGATTTATAGGCGTTAAAAAGAAATATCGCTATCGCAATATAGCTAATTGCTTGAAGCATCCATGGGATAGATAGCCTCATACTACGTCCTCTCGTTTTGATTTTAATCCGTCATGGGAGTACCACCGACACTCATTACCCCGATCTCCACAGCATAGCCCCCTTCCAAACTGCAATAACCACCAAGACCCACAGATGGCTACGAAGAATGTAAATTGATCCTGTTTCCTGCTGATATAGTCTCAGAACCCTGACAGGTACCTTTGGCTACCTATGGCATGCTCGCGTCATGAACACCGATATGAACAATTTAACGACTTCAGTTTCAAAAATCGCGATGAAACGCACAAGTCGTCTGATAAGGAGACAAATAATGGGAGCTTTTTACGATAATTCCATCATCCCCGACCACCTGAAACGTAACTTCGATGTTTACGACCGCATCAACAAGCTGGGAATCGACCTCGGCACGTTCGATGTAGGACCACCGCCGACATCACGTGATGCAACAGTTGCCAGTCTCAAAGGTGAGGGAATAAGCCAGATGGTGTTCCACGAATCCGGGTTGGT
>CAYTAO010000064.1:0-14719 GCA_964435915.1 uncultured Dehalococcoidales bacterium | reverse complement strand
GGTTATCGACCCCGATCCTGCGGGCGACACTCTTCTTGTAGCAAGTACAGATGGTGTGGGTACAAAACTCCGTATTGCAGATGTACTTGGTAGGCACGATACCGTTGGTGCGAGCATTGTGAATCACTGCATCAACGATATTCTTCCCGCTGGAGCTAGACCGCTTTTCTTCCTCGATTACATCGGCCTCAGCCGATTCGATCCCGAAAAAATCGCTGAGATAGTTTCGGGTTTGGCGAAAGCGTGCAGAGAAGCAGGTTGTGCGTTGCTTGGTGGGGAGACCGCCATGATGCCCGACATCTACCACGGCAACGACTACGATCTCGCTGGATTTATCGTTGGCACGGTTCGAAAAGATGCGTTACTAAAGCCGGAAAATACCCGGGTAGGCGATGTGATTCTGGCGTTGGCTTCGGACGGGCTGCACACCAACGGATACTCTCTGGTACGTTCGGTATTCGAGACTGACCAAAATCCTTCTGTGCTTGCCATGAATGTTCCCGAGACCTCGCACACGCTTGGTGAACTTTTACTGCGACCACACCTCAGTTACCTCGATGCACTCAGCCCGGTTCTCGACAAAATTCGTGGTCTGGGGCACATTACCGGCGGAAGTTTTTACAAGAACATCCCCCGAGCGCTGGCAAATGATCTGGGTGCCGACGTTGATATCTCTACGTGGTCAATTCCACCGCTGTTCAAGTTTATTCAAGACTCCGGACGCGTAGAAGATCAGGAAATGTTCCGGGTTTTCAACATGGGTGTTGGAATGACAATAATCGTTGAACCAGGACTGGCTGATGATGTACTCAACAGCGTGCCCAGCGCGTTCCGGGTCGGTGAGGTTGTCGAGCGGTCTGAGGGCGAAGAGCGAACCAAGCTGATCGGTCTTTAGACGGTCAGTATCGGGTCGTACTTCAGTCATTCGCTGCTATATTCGAAAAGAAACAAAGAAACAGAATCGAGATTCAATTGAGGGCGCTACTTTCTGCATACGACCGAACTGGGCTTGTCGAATTCGCCAGAGCGCTTGCAAAGGCCGGATTCGAACTGATTAGCACCGGTGGTACCGCGAACGAGCTGAAACGTGCCGGTCTCGATATTATTGAGGTTGCATCGGTAACTGGTGCACCAGAGATCCTCGACGGTCGAGTAAAGACGCTTCACCCCCGTATTCATGCTGGCCTGCTCGGAAAAAGAAGCAACGCTGCCCACATCGCCGAGATGGAAGAGCAGGGGATCGAGGGGATCGACCTGGTTGTCAACAATCTCTACCCGTTCCAGCAGACAATTTCCAAGTCCGATGTGACCCTCGACGATGCCCTTGAAAATATCGACATTGGCGGACCGGCTATGACACGTGCCGCAGCGAAGAACTTTCCGGACGTCGTAATCATTGTCGACTCGTCTGACTACGGAGTTGTCGGTGACATGATCGCAAACGGCGGAGTTTCGATGGATCAGCGTCGTCGTCTCGCCTCGAAGGCGTTCCAGCACGTCGCTGGCTACGACACCCTGATATCCGCTTTTCTGCGTGAACCTGATGCCTCGGGCGATGACAAGACGGCCCTTTTTCCAGATGAAATAACGTTTGGATGGAACCGGGTTGCAATCCCTCGATACGGAGAGAACCCGCACCAGGCAGGTGGAATCTACACCACCCCCGGTGAGACGGGCGGAATCGTAAACGCCAAACAACTACACGGTATCGATATGTCGTACCTTAACTATTTTGACGCCGATGCCGCATGGGTTTCGGCCAACTCATTCCAGTCGCTGAACCAGCACTGCGTATCAGTTGTGAAACACGCCAATCCGTGTGGTCTCGCCACGGACGAAAACCAGGCTGAAGCATACCGAAAGGCATACGCAGGTGACACGATCTCGGCGTTCGGTGGAATCGTCGGATTCAACAACGTGGTTACTGCTGAAACTGCAACGGCGATGAAGGGCGTGCTATACGACGTAATCGTTGCGCCGAGCTATGAACCTGAAGCACTGGAAATACTTAGCAAACGAAAACGCACTAGGGTGCTAGAAGCCAGCCCATCGACAGCACCGCTTCTCAACGTTCGCAACGTGACCGGCGGTGCTCTGGTTCAACAGCCGGACAATATCGAGGAAGTCGCCTCATCGTGGAAAGTGGTCACCAAAAAACAGCCCACCGAGCAGCAGCTCGATGACATGGCCTTTGCATGGAAGGCTTGCCAGCTCGTTCATTCCAACGCAATCGTCTTTGCCAAAGACTCGATGCTTCAGGGCATGGGTGCGGGACAGCCAAACCGGGCAATCAGCGTCTATCTGGCGGGTCGAGCAGCAGGCGACGAAGCGGCCGGTTGCGTTATGGCAAGTGATGCATTCTTCCCGTTCCCTGACGGCATTGAAGCCGCAGCTGAAGCGGGAGCTTCCGCAGTTATTCAACCGGGCGGATCAGTGAAGGACCAAGAAGTGATCGAGGTAGCCGACCGGCTGGGTCTGGTGATGCTGTTTACTGGTACACGTCATTTCAATCATTAGTCTGACGCTAACCGATCACTTGAGTATGATTTCGTGAGTTAGATTCTCAGGGATCCGTATCACGCCATAAGAAACAAGCTTTCAATGAACGCAACAGTTGACATAGTAATTCCAGTCCTCAACGAGGAAGTGGTTCTTTCGGGAACCATAGAAAAACTCTTAGCGTTCACAGCCGATCATCCCGAACGTGACTGGCGAATCATCGTTGCCGACAACGGTTCGACAGATAGCACAAGGGAAATCGCAACTGAACTCGCCGAAAAGCATTCGAACCTGTCACTGTCACTACTCGATCAACGTGGTCGAGGTCGCGCGCTCAAAAAAGCATGGAGCGAAAGCGATGCAGATGTCAGGTTATACATGGATGCTGATCTGTCCACAGATCTGAAAGCATTGCCTGCTCTGGTCACCGCGATTGCAGACGATGGATATGAAGTAGCGACTGGTTCAAGACTCATCAAAGGCTCCAAAGTTGTTGATAGAACGCTCAAGCGGGAGGTAACTTCGCGCGGCTATAACATACTGATACATATGTTCTTCCCACTCACGAAATTCAAAGACGCTCAGTGCGGATTCAAGGCGATATCCAGACGAACAGCTGAAAATCTGCTTCCACTCATCAAAGACAACGCATGGTTCTTCGATACCGAACTTTTAGTGCTGGCCTGTAAGACCGGGTATGGAATAAAGGAAGTGCCGATCCACTGGGAAGACGATCCAGACACTCGGGTAAAAATTATTTCGACGGCGTGGGAAGACGTTAAAGGTCTCCTCAGGTTGAGGTTTAAAAGTCGCCCAGTTCCGCCATCTGCGCCTTGACCACCGATTTATACGATAGTTAGAGTTGGAAAATCACGTGAACAGACAAAGGTTTTGTTCACAGCCCAAGCATTAAAACATGACCACACCCGGCGATTTTGAAATTGGCCGCTCGGTACTAACTGGGTATACAGCCGACAACGAGCTACACAGGGCATTGACCATCCTTCGTAACGAAGGAATCAATCCTGAAGTTGTAGTCGAGTTCACCGCGGAACGAGATGGCATATTCTGCGGAATCACAGAGGTCAAGACGCTTCTGGACAGAGTGTTGCCAGAAACGGGCCGAGAAGTTTGGTCGCTCGATGAAGGCGTTTCTGTTGCTGGTGGCGAAGTTGCACTCCGAATCAGGGCACCGTATGCATCGTTCGGTCTCTTCGAAACAGCAATCTTGGGAACTTTAGCTTCCTGCACGGGATGGGCTACTGCAGCCTCCGAGTGTGTCAATGCGGGCGATGGCATTCCGGTGATCGCATATGGCGCGCGTCACGTTCACCCCGAAGTCGTCGGAGTTATGGACTACTCGGCTGTGGTCGGTAAGTGCGCTTCAAGCACGTCGGTGGTTGGACATCAGCTCCACGGACTAACTCCGTCAGGTACCATGCCGCATTCGCTGGTGCTGTTGATGGGCGACACGGTTCGCTCGATCATGGCGTTCGATAAACACATGCCACCGGAAGTTCCGAGAGTCGCTCTCGTCGACACGTTCAAAGACGAGGTCGAAGAGGCTCTGGATGTGGCGAAGGCACTCAGAGAACGTCTGCGTGGTATCAGGCTGGACACACCAAAGGAGCGAGGTGGTGTGACTCCAGATCTGGTTCACGAAATTCGAGCCAGACTTGATCAAGGTGGGTACAACCACGTCGATATCTTTGTAAGTGGTGGCATTACACCGGAGCGCATTAGGGAGTTTGTCGAAGCATCAGCCCCGGTCAGCGTGTTCGCTGTCGGTTACGACATCGCATCTGCCAGCCCAATTTCGTTCACCGCCGACATCAAGGAAATCGAACAGCGAGCGGTCGCAAAGCGCGGTCGAATACCCGGCCTTGCTGTGAACCCTCGGCTGTCTCAGGTTCTTTAGGCGCCTGATTTATCTCAGTTATATCGACTATCAACTGAACCTACGATTTCGAGTTTCGCCACCCGTGAGTGACTTGGCAAAACTTTGGCCCACTCCGCCAGTCGATATCCCGCAACCCAGACAATCCCCTCATCCGACTCGACAATCGGAACTCTAGCCCGCCAGCGTTCTGGAACACCCGCGCCAACGAAGAAGTCCTGCAGTTTCACCTGTTGGTCCATTCCGAGTGGTTGGAATCGGTCGCCGTTTACGCGATTGCGTAGCGTTAGCGAGTGCGATAGAAGGTCTGGCGTGGCAAACGTGATGTGCGCGTTGCCCGAGTCGAGTTGATCTGGCCGATCGACAATCTCAGCGGTGGCGATAAACCCGTCGCCAAGTAGTGTGGTACCTGGAAGTTGAAAAACCATAGCGATGAGCGAGTTTGGATACGGGCAGTCGTCGTCGTCAGGTGATGCAAATCCGAACGACTCTCGATCAATATAAAATTTCGTTCGGTTCGGGAGGTCGATCGATGTACCGCTGCGGCCTGACAGCTGGCTCACCATTCCCGAAACGTGCACCCGTTCGAGATCATGCGAATGCCCAACGTGGGTTTCATATGCCCTCATCAGCATTCTAGCGACGAGGCTTCGCGGTAGTTTATTGATGGTCAGTCGAGAGTATGAACCGGTCTCGGTTCTCGCCTCTTTCAAGAAACGATCAACGACCCAGTCGATGATTTCCAGGTCATCCGTGGCGTTTTTTGCCAGACGGGCCAGTGCATCTGATGAGCCAGAAGCAACCTGTTCCAGTAGCGGGAGGATATCTAGGCGAATCTGATTTCGGGTGTAATCTCTGCTGCTATTCGAGGGGTCGGCCACCGGGGTGATGCCCAGTTGCTTGCAGTAGTCGATGCATTCAGATCTCGGTGTATCAAGCATTGGGCGGAGCACGTTGAGTTCGAGATCGGATTCAGGGAACTTGAGGATAGATCTGTATCTCATACCTCCGATTCCTCTCAGCCCGGCCCCGCGAACTGCATGTAACAAAACGGTTTCGGCCTGATCGTTACGGGTATGACCGGTAGCTACCCCATAGGCGTTGGTAATTGTGGCAATCTTCGATAGCACCGTGTAACGAGCGTGGCGGGCTGCAAGCTCGACAGAGATTTTGTACTCAATAGCGAGGGCTGGAGCATTTACTGTTTCGACCTTGAACTCAACACCAATATGGTCGGCAATGCGTCGCGCAGTTAGCTGGTCACGATCGGATGACTCGACCTGAATCTGATGATTCACGTGGGCTGCGATCAATATTAGTTCGCGTTGTTCGCTCAAGTGTGTCAATCCCGCCAACAGAGCGGTCGAATCTGGTCCACCAGAAAAAGCGACCACCAAAGTGGCGCCGTTCGGGACTGATGCCAGATTCAACCCGGCATCAAGTCGGTCGAGTAATTTCGAATCGGTAGCCATTAGTTTTCAGTTACTGAGTAACTTCAGTGATCTCGGTTACCCGCCGCACTCGGATGGTGATGATTTTCGAACCGTCCATTTCACCGACCTGCATCCGCAGGTTTCCAAAACGAACGCGAGTCCCAATATCTGGCATGTGTTGTGCCTGCTCGAGGAAGAACCCGGCGATGGTTTCGTAATCGCCTTCCGGAATATCCAGTTCAAGTTCGTCGTTGGCTTCGCCGATCTCGAGTCCCCCGTCCAACACGAACGTGTTTTCGTTTACCGTCACGAATCGGCGATCTGGCTTGTTGCCTTCTTCACCCGTACGTCCAACGATCTGCTCGACGAGCTTTGTCAGAGTAATGAGTCCAGCGATGCCACCAAACTCATCGACTACGAGGGTAATCTTGTGCCCAGACTCCTGCATTTCGTCGAAAAGATCATCTAGTCGTTTGGTTTCTGGGACAAAGTTTGCCTGGCGCATCAGATTGATGACCGGATGATTCATATCCAATTTGGATTCGGACAACGAACCCAGAACATCTTTGACTGAAAAAATGCCAACCACGTCATCGTAATCATTATCGAACACAGGGAATCGTGTGTGCGGAGATGCTCGATACGAGTTCATGAAATCACCGAAAGTAGCATCGGCCTGAATCCATACGATCTCGGTGCGAGGGGTCATTACGTCGCGAACTTCCATCTCCCCGAAGCGGAAAATGTTCTCGAGCATTTCACCGGTATTTTCTTCAACTGTGCCTTCGGCCTCACCGAGGTCGATTAAAGTTCTTAACTCACCCGCGGTAACGATCGGGCTCTTCAGTGATTCTTTTCCTCCGAAAAGACGGATAATTCCGCGGGGCACCAAAGTAAAAGCGAATACTACCGGCCATGCGACTGTCATCAAAATAAGGACTGTTCGTGCAGTAATTAGCGACCAACGCTCGGCGGCGACAACAGCGAGAGTCTTTGGTGTCAACTCACCAACTATTACGATCGCAACGGTAGCAATCGCGGTCGCCGCAACCGAAGATAGGACCGTTGGCTCTCCCCCGCCAATAGTTGCAATAGCGAGAGTGGTTCCCACTGAAGCAACCATGATGTTGAACAGGTTTCCAACAAGAAGAATCGTTCCGAAGAATTTTTCGTAATGATCCAAAAGCTTAACGACTAACTTTGCCCGTTTGTCGCCTTCTTCACCGCGATGCTCAATTCTGTATCGGCTCGCGCCTAATACGGCCGCTTCGGTTGCGCTGATAAATGCGCTTCCTAAGAGCCCGAACACGATAATTACGATTGAGGTGGTCAACGGATTGATTTAGGCGGGGCAATATTGAACAACATACTGCCCGGTTCCTACATCAAGTTTATCGGTGAATGACCCTTTGTACGCAACCGTACAAAATTGGCAGTTGCGCCCGAAATGACCAGCCAGTGATTGCAGGAACGTTTAGTGAGCCTACTCTGGCATCGACGCGTCGGCAGTTTCATCCTCGGGAGACGCCATGCCAACTACTCCGCTGCGAATGGTCGCTTCGATTTGATCCCGAATATTAGTGTTCGATTTAAGGAACTTACGAGAAGCCTCGCGTCCCTGGCCCAGGCGATTTTCGCCATACGAGTAGAACGATCCGCTCTTTTTCACAATGCCCTCTTCGACACCAAGATCGAGCAAGCTACCTTCTTTGCTGATACCAGAATCGAACAGAATTTCCATCTCAGCTTTGCGGAAAGGTGGTGCGACCTTGTTCTTTACAACCCGAGCACGAATACGGTTGCCTATGATGTCCTGTCCAACCTTCACAGCCTCAACCCTGCGGAGGTCGATGCGTACCGAACTGTAGAACTTCAATGCTCGTCCACCCGGAGTCACCTCGGGGCTACCGAACACCACACCGACCTTCTCGCGAAGCTGGTTAATGAAAATACAGACAGTATCGGTCTTGTGAATGATACCAGTCATCTTGCGTAACGCCTTCGACATGATTCGAGCCTGCAGGCCAATCTGCATCTCACCCATGTCACCTTCGAGTTCAGCCTGCGGAACAAGAGCGGCAACACTGTCGAGAACGATGATATCCAGCGCACCACTGCGAATAAGGTACTCAGTGATTTCTAAAGCCTGCTCAGCAGAGTCGGGCTGTGAAATAAGAAGTTTCTCGACATCAACGCCAATCAATCGAGCGTATGAAGGATCTATGGCGTGCTCGACATCGATGAAAGCGGCCTGACCACCAGCTGCCTGTGCTTCGGCTACTGCCGACATGGCAAGAGTTGTCTTACACGCTGACTCAGCACCGAATATCTCGATCATACGGCCACGGGGCAACCCGCCTACGCCGAGTGCAAGGTCAAGAGCAATCGAACCTGTTGGAACTGATTTGACGGTCGAGTCCATATTCGACTCGCCGAGTCGCATAACGGCACCACGGCCAAATGCTTTCTCAATCTGTGCAAGAGCCAGTTCGAGGGTCTTATCTCGGTCGCTGCTTGCCCCGTTAACTGAAACCTTGGGCATCGCTTTCTTTAGAGCCAACGTCGCTCTACTTTCTGTGTTATCTAATGGCCGGATCCACGGACAATTCGCTCGTAGTGACACGCAGATTAGCACAAGTGTTCTAATGCTGCAACAGGCCTATGGCATAAAGATATCGTTCTCCCATAAACCTGTGAATACAGTGAAAAGAACTACTAGAAAAATTTGCTTTAGATGGAGTCGATGAACGCCTGGTATGGCGACCATGAACGCGTGCAGACTGGTAAATCAAGTTCAAATCTCGCTCAAGAGACAGACCTTCTATAGGTAGCGCAACAACCCTGTCGTGATTTTCAAGGGTGTGCTTTGTTACGAAACCAACACCAAGATTCTGATCAACGTAGTCATCACATCTTGCGTACTTCCGAGTGTAATCGAAACCCTATGCTTCGGAAGCTCGATGCTAGCCGCTGAGAGAGTTTGTACAACGGTTTGCGATGTGCCAGAATCGCCTTCGCGTTCGATGATGTTATTGTATTTTTGATGTGTCGACTACGAAATTGAGGGGCGAGATCCAAGTGTCATCGACACGGATATTTCTATACCTCCCCTGAATAAGCCGATCTCAATTTCTTCGCCAGGGGCCGTATTCAGGGCAAGGTATCCAATTAGATTGTCCATAGATTTCATTGGGATAGAGTTGATGGAAATGATGATATCGCCGTCCCAATTCTCAAGCCCTCGAATCAGAGCGCCGTTGCTTGCGCGGTCCCCGGAGTCACCACGAATCCCCGCAGTGTCCGCTGGACCGTTAGGTGAAACCGTCATCACCATTGCACCTACAACGTCTCCGGGGAGGTTAGCGCTCTTACGTTTGGTGATATCAACCTCTTGACCAGTAATACCCATAAGCGAATAGGTGTGGTGACCATCGTTGATTAGAGAGGGCACGACACGCTTCACAAGATCGACCGGCACAGCGAATCCAATTCCTGAGTTTTGACGTGACTCGCTTCTAATCTGAGTGTTCACACCGATCACCGCTCCGTTCTTGTCGAGCAGAGGACCACCAGAGCTACCGGGGTTGATAGCCGCATCTGTCTGGACAACAGATGGAATGCTGTAAGAAGAAAAACCGCTGTTCAGGGTTCGACTTACCGCACTGACTATCCCGGTTGTCATGGTGAATTCTTCACCAAATGGATTACCGAGCGCGATAGCAATTTCACCAGGACGGAGATCGGAAGAATTCCCAATGGCGATAGGTACCAGTCTGTGCTCTGGGTCAATCAACCTGATTACCGCTAGATCAGCATCCGGGTCGAATGCGACCACATCAGCTCGATACTCGCGACCATTGTAGAACTTGACCGTCAGTGAGCTTGTATTCTGAATTACGTGATAGTTCGTAACCACATGTCCTTCTGAGTCCCAAACAAATCCTGACCCTGACCCAATGCCTTGAGGGGTTGTCGAAGCTATGAACACAACAGACTGCACGGTCTTTTCGTAGAGGTCAGCAAGGTGAATACCCTGCGCCTCGACAATTTCAGCTGGGGTGAGTGTTGCGACTTTTGGTTCGGTGACTTCCGTGAAAGCATCTCCAATCGGTTTGTCGTCTTCTTCTACATCGAATGCAGCCTGAATCGACTCGGCTGTCGGGCTACTCTGCTCAGTTGGTGATGCTGGAACATCGGTTGCAACTGGTACTTCAGGAAGAACCGGTACATCGGTCACGACCGGCTTAGTCGTGTTTTCGGGAGCGATCACGGTCCTATCGATCGGGTTTGCCGCCAGTATTTTCTGGCTCGTAGTTGCTTCAGTTACAACAGCAGGCTCAGCTTCTGAAGTCGGATCAACTGCACTGGAGCATGCAATTGCGGTCACAAGTGTCAGAGTGAATATTCCGCCGCTGAGAAGTTTCTTGAATTTGTGCAGCTTGTTCATAATAATTTTGATGCAGTGCCGACTCGAGCGATCATTTTGGAGCCAGCCTGAGCGCTGAATTGCCTGCTGAGAAATAGTTGATATTTAACTTACGGAATGAATGTGGAGCAAGTTTGTGGGTCGCAGTGAATCCGATTCACCAACAATTCGTATGATTGGCTGAATTGTGGCGGTTTGTCGAGTAATTCCCGGATGATCAAGCTATCTCTGCCAGCTGGAAGCGATTGGTAATCTACGGTCTTTACCGAAAGCAAGTCCCGTGATCTTCACGCCAGGGGGCGACTGCCGACGCTTGTATTCGTTGATGTCTATTAACCGCACAATGCGTCTTATGATGGCCTCACTTGCGCCATCGCTGCCCAGAGCATGCTCTTTCTGAATAATTAAATCTGGCGACATCCGTTCTTCGATGTACATTTGGATAACTCGGTCGAGTTGATCGTAAGGCGGCAATGAGTCCTCATCCAATTGATCCGGTCGAAGTTCGGCGCTCGGTGGCTTTTCGATTATGGCGACCGGTATCGGTGAGCCAGGACCTCGCCGGTTCCGATGATCACAAAGCTCGTAAACCAAAGTTTTGGGGACGTCCTTGATCACTGCATAGGCTCCGACCATGTCTCCATAGAGAGTAGCGTACCCTGTGGCCATCTCCGATTTGTTTCCGGTAGTAAGAACCAGCCAGCCAAATTTGTTGGCAATCGACATCATCAGGTTGCCGCGAACGCGCGCCTGTGTGTTTTCTTCAGAAAGTCCCGGATCTGTGCCTTCAAACACCTCACTGAGCATTTCTTCAAACGCTGAGTGTCCCGGTTCTATCGGGATTTTCCACAACTCAACACCGAGCCTGGAACACAGATCCTCTGTATCGATGATGCTACCCTCCGACGAGTATCGAGAGGGGAGCGCGATACCAACGACGTTTTCTGCGCCTATGGCGTCGACTGCAATCGCTGTGACAATCGCTGAGTCGATACCGCCTGAAACAGCGATCGCCACTTTCTGGAAACCGGTTTTCCTCAGGTAATCACGTGTGCCTAACACCAGAGCCCGGTAAATAGCGTCCAGTCGATCGAGGCTATGAATCGAAAGTTCCGGGAGTTTCGGGTGGGTGTCGGGAGCCGCCAGGGGAATTTGTATAAGTTTGGACGGGCCGATCCGGTCAAGCTCTGTTTGTGAAATCGCATGTGACTGATGCTGCAGCCGTAATTCCTCGAGCGCCCCAGCATCAATATCTGCAACCAACAGCGATTCCTCGAAACGAGCAGCGGTACCGAGTAGCTCGCCATCGGGACCAGCCAGCATGCTCCCGCCATCGAACACAAGTTCGTCCTGTCCGCCTATCTGGTTCGTATAGAGCGTGTATACGCGATTCCGCCGTGATAGCTCGGTGACGACATCGACCCGGTGACCTTGTTTACCTGATTCATACGGCGATGAGTTTAAATTAATAAGAATCTGGGCTCCTGCTGCGCACTGCACTTCCGACGGGCCGATCTGCTCCCAGATATCTTCGCAAATATTGATACCGACTTTGACTCCGCGAATCGAAAGAACAGGGCATACGTTTCCCGGACTGAAGTATCGTTGTTCATCAAATACACCGTAGTTGGGCAGGTGGATCTTTCGATAGGTCGCAACAATACTTCGATTGTGGATTACGGCTGCTGCGTTGAAAAGTTTTGTGCCTTCGTCTTCAGAATCAACAAAACCCACCACCGCAACTATGTTGCCAACGCCCGAAGCGATGCGGTTCAGCGCGGCGCTGTTCACATCAATAAAATTCTTGTAGAGAACAAGATCTTCTGGCGGGTAACCTGTGATCGTCAGCTCCGGAAAGGCGACAAGATCTGCACCTTGTTCCTCCGCAAGCCCGATCCACTTTTCGATCAATCTCGTGTTGCCATCGATGTCGCCAACAGTGGTATTTATCTGTGCAGCCGCAACTCGAAGAGTCCCGTTCGAACCCGAACTGCCGTTATCGGTAGTCATAATGATTCGATTCTATAGGCGCTCTTAGTCGCTGTTACTTCCCATTGGAGCCATTATCGGAGGTCGAGCATAACCGGTTACGGTTGGCAGCCGTGACGCCCCGGTCAGGAAAATGTCTATCTGGCGAGCCGCCCGACGCCCGCTGGCGATAGCGTGTACTACAAGTGACTGGCCCCGCTGCATATCTCCGCAAGCAAAGACCTTGTCGAGGTTGGTACGCATGCTGCCATCAGTCGCAACATTTCCGCGCGAATCGTAGTCAACACCGAGTGCGTTAAGTAATCCTTCGTGCTGTGGCTGAACGAATCCCATCGCGATGAACACGGCGTCGGCCTCAATAACGAACTCACTGCCCGGTATCTCGTTCATGGTGAATTGGCTAGTCTCTTCGTTCTTGACCCACTCAACCCGTGCACACTCCAGACTTTTCAGGTTGCCATCGCTGTCACCAACGAATCGCTTCGTAAGCACATTGAAGTCGCGGTCACCGCCCTCTTCGTGAGCACTCGATGTTCGGAAGATAGTCGGCCACTGCGGCCACGGATTGATTTCTTTTCGGGTTTCGGAGGGTCGGGGCATGATCTCCATCTGGATGATGTTACTTGCACCCTGCCTATGTGATGTCCCAAGGCAGTCGGCACCCGTATCACCACCACCGATGATGACAACTTTCTAGTTGACTACTTCGATGCTTTCTGCCGGTGGTAACTCCTGACCTAGTAGTTTACGGTTTTGCTGGGTCAGGAACTCCAGTGCTAAGTAGATACCCTTTAGATCGCGCCCTTCAACCGGAAGATCACGTGGGATGGTCGAACCACCAGAAAGGCAGATAGCGTCGTAACGTTCGAGAAGTTGTTTATGAGTAACGTCAACACCAACATTAACGCCTACACGGAACCTTACGCCCTCACTGCGCAACTGGTTAATACGTCGCTCAACAACATGTTTCTCAAGCTTGAACTCGGGGATTCCCAGCACCAGAAGCCCGCCAATGTACTCGTCACGTTCGTAAACCGTAACGGTGTGACCAGCTCGAGCAAGTTGCTGGGCGGCGGCTAATCCAGCAGGACCGGATCCAACAACGGCTACTTTCTGGCCTGTCTTGTTGGTCGAAGGGTGTGGCTTGATCCAGGCCTCTTCCCACCCGCGATCGACAATTGCCTTCTCGATCATTTCGATCGTCACCGGGTCAGAGTTGACCGAAAGTGTGCATGACGTTTCACACGGTGCAGGGCAGATACGGCCCGTGAATTCAGGGAAGTTGTTTGTTGCATGCAAGCGTTCGAGCGCCTCTTCCCAGTTGCCATGATAGATGAAGTCGTTGAACTCGGGAATCAAGTTACCAAGCGGGCAACCACTGTTGCAAAACGGAACACCACAATCCATGCAACGGCTTGCCTGACGACGGGCCTCGGTGTCTTCCCATTTGAGATAGACCTCCTGCCAGTCGTTGATTCGATCAGTTTTATCGCGCCGTGAAGGAGTACGACGCATCGCCTCCATGAATCCAGTTACTTTACCCACGGCTACCGATCCATTCTCTGGTATTGATACTTTCAGAGGTCGCGGCCCGTCCACGAAGAACACGTGCGTAGTCTCTTGGTAACACCTTCTTGAATTGCTTCACCGATGCTGCCCAGTTGGCCAGAAGTTCGGCTCCAACGTTGCTATGGGTGTGCTCTATATGCTTCTCGATCATTCCCTTAAGTTCTCGGTCATCGTCGGAATCCGGAACGACATCCAGCAGGTCGGCAATCGTGTTATTGAACTTGCCCTCGAACGATCCGTTTGGATCGATAACGTAGGCCACACCACCGCTCATGCCAGCACCGAAGTTACGGCCGGTCGGTCCGAGAATTGCTACTCGACCGCCGGTCATGTACTCGCAACCGTGGTCACCGATGCCTTCAACGACTGCGATGGCAGCAGAATTACGAACGGCGAATCGTTCACCAGCAAGACCATTCACATAGGCCTCACCGCCAGTCGCACCGTAAAGCGCGACGTTCCCGATTATGATGTTGTCTTTCGCCTCGTAAGAAGTGTTTTCAGGTGGTGTAATCACGAGGCGACCGCCAGACAGACCTTTCCCGAAGTAGTCATTTGCATCGCCCTCGACTTTAAGAGTGACACCCTTAACAGACCATGCACCAAAACTTTGACCGGCAGAGCCCTTGAACGTGAAGTTGATCGAACCGTCTGGCAGTCCCTCCTCGCCAGTGTCCTTGGCGATAACTCCGCTCAGCGTGGCGCCAACTGTTCGGTTAATGTTGGTTATAGGCAGTGTTTCTGAAACCTGCTTGCCCTCGTTGATTGCAGGAGCTGCCAGCTCGATGAGCCTGTTATCCAGCGCCGCGTCCAACCCGTGAGCCTGCAGAGTCTTCTGGTGGGGATTGTCGTTCGGCAGAACATCTGGCTTCATCAGAATTGGCGACAGATCGAGCGTCTTGGCCT
>CAYTAO010000063.1:1228-14915 GCA_964435915.1 uncultured Dehalococcoidales bacterium | reverse complement strand
GCTTGTCGTCAGATGCGGGAAGTATCGAGTGCGACAGGCAAAGTGTTGGCCGTCGCTGAGAACTACCGACGTGATCCGATGAATCGTCTCACCCGTGCGCTCCTGGAAGCCGGTGCGATAGGTACTCCGTACTTCACTCTGGATATCGGGATCGGTAGCTCCAATGGCGCTGTAATGCACAGCACTGTGTGGCGAGCCAAAAAGGAACAGGCCGGAGGTTCCCCCCTAGACCAGGGTGTGCACAACGCCGACATGTTGCTCTATCTGATGGGTGGAGCCGACACCGTGTTCGCCGAAACCGCCATTAACGAAAAGCAGCGAACACTACGACCGATGAGCGAAGTGGCACCCGGTCTGGCGGCGGTGTACGCCCATCGGAAAGAAGATGGGTATTCGACCGGGGACATGGTCGAGCAGACGGCTGTGGATACCGCATTTGGGGTTATTCGATTCAAGTCGGGTGCAATCGGTGAGCTTCTAATGACCGACACGTCTCACGGGCAGTCGCTCGGTGTGTCGACGATCTCAGGCAGTGTGGGAACTATGTACCGACCAGGGAGCCGGTCAGGCGAATCACCGAGAATAGTTCGCAGTGACGGGTCTGAGGTTACGGGAGGGGATTTACTGCCTCTGGAGCCTGACTGGGAGTTGGACGACATCACTTCGATCTTATGGGACGGTGTTCGTCGCATAAGTTCATATGAGATGGAATTTAAAGCGATCGATTCGAAAATTCTGGCGTATGAGTACCTCGATATGGTGCATGCCGCCGAAACAGGTGGTCAGCCCGAAGTGGGTTACAAAGAAGGGATGGACGCGCTTGCACTGGCTTATGGCCTCATCGAGTCGGGAGCAACGGGTGCACCGGTGTCTATCGAGGATGTAGTTGAAGGACGAGAGTCGTCATTCCAGGACGAAATCGATGCCGAGATGGGGATCTAGCGAGTCCGATTGTTGGATCCCCTCTCCATCTCCGAGTTCGGCAAGCTTGGGAGGGGGCATACATAGCAGTTGTGAGATTTGTATCAGCGATGGGGAGCTGGACGTTTCATTCCAGTAATATGCCGCGATCAACCTTCGACTGAACAGGAAAATAGTGATGGCCAGTAAAAAGATAACGAATCGCGTTCCATTCGCGTCCGGTGTTGTAGGGAGTCTTCCGAGACCCACAGCCGTTCAGGATATCTTGCCTGAGCACCCCGGCGCTGAATCATTGGATGCGGCACGTTCGGAGCGCATGGACCGCGCCGTTGGGTACTCTGTAATCGTTCAAGAGATGGCCGGGCTTGACCTGGTGACTGACGGTGAGTGGAGACGTCATTCCTACACGAACATCATCGCAGATATTGCCGATGGCTTTATTCCTGACCCGAGGGACGGAAGGTGGGGCATCACCGTCACCGAGCCAATGGAAGTGCGCAGTCCCGGTCTTGCCGCCGAGGAGGCCAGGCGACTGCTCAAACTCACGGACCGAATGACCAAAGTTTGCTTGCCGTCGCCGTACCTGCTGGGCGAGCGACTCTGGGATCCGGAGATGTCGGCAAAGGCGTACCCGACCCGGGATGAGTTCATTGACGCACTGGTGCCAATTCTCCACGAAGAGTTAGTACAACTGAGCAAAACGGGTGTGGATGTAGTTCAGATAGACGAACCTCACCTTTGTGTGCTCGTCGACCCTGACGTACGTTCGGCTTTCGACGATCCGCAGTATGAGATGAGTCTGGCCGCCACAAAGATCAACGAGGTGATCCATGGAATCGAAGGCGTTCAGGTTGCACTTCACGTCTGTCGGCGAAACTGGGGGCGTAAGGGTTGGGGCGCCAAGGGCGGATATGAGCCTATACTCGACACGATGAAGCGTATCTCCGTCGACCAATACGTTATCGAGTTTGCCATTCCTGACGCGGGTGACGTAGCCGTCCTGAAGGAATTGCCAGAAGATGCGCTGATTGGACTCGGGTCAGTCGAGTGCCGGCTGGAACACATCGATACGCCAGAAGAAATTGTAGGCCGAGTTGATGAGGCGATTAAATACGTGGATCCGGGGCGTCTAAGTTTGAATCCTGACTGTGGATTCGCGCCGGGTAAGTCGTCAGAAATTCCGCTGGATGAGGCCTATCTCAAGCTCCGTAACGAGGCCGAAGCATCCCGAGTGTTACGAGATAAGTACGCCTGATCTGTTCTGGTATCTGTGATCGAGCTTTTCCTCTGCTCCCTGATCGAGCGTGCGGTGACCGCAGATGCTGATTCAGATTACAATGTCCCGAGCTTCGCTCCACTTTGGGGCACGTTCGTACTGAACAAGGGCCAACAGGTAAGTGGCATGTTAGTTTTTGAATTGCCGGAAGGTGGTGGGCATTCCGAACTTGTCTGTTCAGCGTCAGATTACGCCGTCTTCAGATGGTCTTGAGTCCACTGTGCTAAGTACCAGCGCCTAATGGCGATGTATATGCGGATGTGCCTCGGGGTCAGCTGGCGGGGCATCGTGGCTGTGATCGTGCTTTTGCCAGTCGTACGTCTGCAACTCATCGGTCATAGTCACTTTGCCATCAAAGACGGTTTTTATTTCAGCGATTCCTCGCTCACGGTTTTCGTGGGCTGAGAGATTGGGTGAAACGTGTACCAGAAATAGCTCTTTCACCCCAGCCTCTGCTGCCATTTCAGCGGCGCCAAGTGTTCCGGTCTGGCCGTGTAATCCCCACGTGATATCGTTGATGTGGGCTTCGTATACCGATTCGAAGTTGCCGCACTGCGACACCAGAGCGTCGGCACCACGAGCCAACTCGACAACCCTTTCACACGGTTCGGTATCTCCGGTAAACACGATCGAACCCTCAGAGGTGTCCAATCGATACGCAAGCGAATCGTGATACGGTTCGACATGCTCAGCAGGAGCGGCGGTCACCTCGAAATCGTTCCCTGTGAATACTGTTCCGGGGGCAACATCTTTTGCGATCACGTTCATTCGCGGCCTGGGCAAGATTCCGCCTCGACGCTGATACGTCAACTGACTCAACGGATGATTCGTGCGGGCATTGATGTCGTATGCAAAAGCACCTTTTTCGCCTATCAGCCGTTCCGTAATCGACTCTGTATTCTTTGGCCCAAAGGCACGTAGCGGTTCTTCTTTGCCGACGCTTTCATCCCAGCGAGTCATCATGAAACATGGGTAGTCGATATCATGATCAAAGTGGTGGTGCGTGAAGAAAAGATAGTCGATATCCAGCGGGTGGAGACCGGTCTGCGCCATCTTGTAAGTGGTCGCCGGACCACAATCGAACATGATCTTCCTGCCACCTACATCGACTACGTGTGAGGATCCAAATCGCGCCTTAGTCGGTCTGGGTCCACCTGATCCAAGCACATGTAACTTCGCCAAGACTTGCTCCCTCGATTGTAATTAACCGGCTATAAACGCAATCCTCTTGAATCCCCACGACTATCGCAAGTCAGAGGCGCCGAGAGGTCCCCGTTCGATAGATCGTCTACTATTAGCCCCCGCAGCACCCGGCACATCAGAAGCTGTTCCAGATTAAGAGAAAGCCAATTCATTGACGTTGCTCGAGGGATCTATTCAGACGGTTACGGGTCTCACGGATATTTCTACCTGCTCGTCAATGTAGTTCCGCGTCTGAAGACCATGGGTTTTGGCGCAGACATGATCGAGCAGTTGTTCGTGAGCAATCCCGCCGCCGCCCTGAAGGTCCGGGCTCCTTAACTTTCGGCAATTTCGGCAACGTAATACCCCCGAATCTCACCCGGTGAACCCGAATCGTCGTTCACCTCCTCAGTCGATTCGATGGGAAGGGCGTAGATTGCGCTGCGTATCGCCTAGTCGCACCCCAAAACCACCGTGAAAGACAAAGTAATGATCATCAAAACGCCTATCCCGAAAATCGATATCGAACGACCCTCACCCGACCTGATTAAGCGCCTTGAGGGAATCGGAAGTGCCACCGCATCGGGCGAGCTGCGGAAACTCGGAATCAGCAGTCCGGTGATTGAGGGGGTCAAGTCGTTCGTGCCAGGGAAGAGCATTGTTGGACCGGCCATCACCCTGCAGTACCTGCCGAAACGAGAGGATCAATATCCAGAGGCGGGCGAGTACCGTGCGCCGGATTCGCAGGTTCACAGGCACGCCCTGTATCACGCCCAGGCCGGCGACATCGTCGTCGTGGACGGACGCGGTGAAGTCTCCAGTGGCGTATTTGGCGACATGATGCTGACGTATTTTAAGGGACGAGGCGGACTTGGTATCATCATTGATGGCAGTATTCGCGATTTCGGGGATGCCAAGAAACTTGGTCTTGGCATGTGGCTCAAGGGAGTCACCCCGTACGCTCACACTGTCACGGTGCAGTTCCCGTACGCCTACAACGTGCCGATCGATTGCTCCGGAACTCTCGTGATGCCCGGCGACATCATCATTGCCGATGACGACGGTGCCATAGTCGTTCCAGCAGCTCTCGCCGAGCAGCTCGCCGAAGCGGGCGGAGAACACTCTGAGTGGGAAGTATTCACGCGAGAAAAACTTTCAGAGGGCGGAGATCTTCGAAAGTACTACCCGCTCAACGACGAGGCCAAAGCCGAGTACGCGGAGTGGAAGAAAACCAACGGGTAGCTCGTTGTGGGGTCTCGCTACTTTGAACGGCTGAGGAATGAGAACAGGTCGGGATCCCCCGGGCTTGCCAGAATTCCACTGACGCGTTTGTTTTCCGAAGTTTCTCATCGATTATCTTGATTGCACGTGGCAACGTGGGTTGCCAGCGCGCTATGCTACATGTCGAAGCTGAAAATTGGCGCAAGAGCGCGCCGCCCAACTCTTAACGCTGGCTAGAAACCAACCCCGGCTCAGCTTTGCGGTTCAGACCATTCGGAATCGAATGCCAGAGACATTTCGGCCCACAACTCACCCTCGTTAGCCTCTGGAACTTTTTGCATGAAGGACGACATGATGTCGTTCCACTCCTTATTGCGAGGCGTACCGGCGAAACTCTGAAAACCTTGCTCAAAATCGAAATCGTTAGGCACGGTTATGTACATGAAAAGGTGATTCTCGCTTCGGAAAATCTCCATTCGCTCAACACCAATCGCCTTCTGTTTTTCACGCACTTCCGGCCACGCATTGCGGTGATACTCTTCGTATTTGGCGATTATTTCGGGATCGTCAATCAAATCGACTGTCCTCGCTATCGACTTCGACATACGTGAGTTGTCCTTTTTTGGGTGCTCGCATTTCCTGACGTTTAGCCAGTGAACGCATTCGGTGCAGTAGGATGAGCGCTCATTCTCGCATTTGGAGGCTTATGGCGTGAGCAAACTAGCCATCATCGGATCAACGATCATCGATGGATCGGGCGTTGAACCGGTAATAAACGGAACAATCCTCGTTCACGATAAGAAAATCATAAAGGTCGGTCCGGCCGACAGTGTCGAAGTTCCACCAGAAGCGACCGTGATCCACGCCATCGGTAAGTTCACCATGCCCGGCATCATCGATTCGCACGTCCACGTAACGCCGAACCAGGACGTTCCGAATGACGTTCGTATCAACCTTCGTGTTGGATTCAACGCCATAAACACTCTTAAGCAGTCGCTTGGCGCAGGCGTGACCACCGTTGTAAGCATCGGCGGAGGACCACCTGCTGTCGAGCTAACCAACGCGATCAAAGAAGGCTATGTCGACAGGTGCGCCAACCAGATCACCGCAGGTGTCGTGAACGCGTCAGGTGGGCACGTTCGCGGTCGGCACGCCGATGGACCGTGGGAGATCAGGAAAGCCGTGCGGGAACTCGCGTCTGCCGGATGCACCATGATCAAAACCGCCGCCACAGCCGGTTTTCAGTGGGAGCACGAACGAGTCCACTGGCCCGACTATACCGAGGAGGAACTGACCGCTCTGGTAGACGAGGCAAGGGCCCGAGACATGCCAGTCGCCGCACACGCCCACGGCCACGAGGGTCTTCAATACGCAGTCAATGCACGGGTTCACATGATCCATCACGGGGCGTTGATCGACGATGCTGGACTCGGGGCTATTACCAAAGCGGATTTGTATTTTGTCCCCACCCTGTTCACTACAAGTGTTGATCGTATTGCAAAGGTTGAGCAGCCGTGGACGAAAGAGCGAATGGAAGCGGCGTATTCTGTACACAGGGAGGGTGTATCTAAGGCTCACCAAATGGGTACTAAATTAGCACTGGGCACCGATGGAGGCCCGGGCGATGCGATGATCGAATTGTCAGAATTGGTTGACTGTGGTCTATCGCCAATGGATGCAATTGTGACTGGAACCCGGAACACCGCAGATGCGTTGTCGATTCTCGATCGTGTTGGTACTTTAGAGACTGGCAAGGATGCGGATCTACTGATTGTTGATAAGAATCCACTCGATGACATCAAAGTTCTGCAAGATCAAGAAAATATTGCTTTGGTGATGACGCACGGAATTGTGCGAACCACTTCGGAAGAAATGAAGGTCTACCTGAATCCACGCCTTGAGGGTCCCCCAAGACGAATCGTGCGCGTGAACGCAGATATTTAGACGCCACTTTTTGCGTTACATCCGCATGATTGTTTTTCGCAAGCAAAGGGTCGCGGGTTCGATCCCCCTCTTCCGCTCTAAACTGAAACCAAACTGAGGATATCGTTGCAGAAATGCAGGGGCTTTTCTGTCAGTTACACCAGTTTTATACCAATAGCACGATTTAATTCGCTGTTTCGGGTTTCTGTCGTACCTACTGGCAAGACCCATCGCCGATAGACCGCTGCCCCCTTGTTATAGAAGGATGTGGGGGTGGCGGTGCTGAGGCATCAACCAAACGTGGAAATCTGATGTGTCTCGCTATCTATAAGCACGACCTCTACGCCTTGTCGCTTCGCCAGTGTCCGCATAAACAGATCATCCCTCGTACACAATGCAATCGTGCGAATGGAACGTGGGTTGGCGACGGCTTTGATGGCTTCACGCGAGAAGAGTGCTTGCCCAAGTAGATACATACCTAATCGCGAGTCTTTAGTCTGGACAATTACGACATCATGACCATCGACATTGACTTCCCTGTGATGTTTTTGCTCCGAAGGCAAGTCGGTGAGGATGACACCATCCAACAGTCTTCGACCTGAGTCGCTAAAGCCATGGTTGATCGGATACTCGAGGCACAATGTTCCGCCGACGGTCTTCCAGTAAGCGAGGGTAAGCGGTGTTTCTCGTTTGCTCAATGAAACTGAGGACCGGCGACATCAACCCCAGTTGGACACACGCCTTATATCTGACTGACTCGCTTTGTGAAAATGGCAAACTGTATATCCTGAATTATCTTTATCATTTGATCAACCTGTAAAGAATTATATTTATGGACGAATATTTTTGTTCGTTGTTAAGTGCAGCAGATAAGTCATAACGTTTATGACTATGAATTGACTATATAAAAATTGCACAATAACGGTTGTAAAAATATTTGCATGACCGGATTAATTGTGTAATGTTTAGGTAAGGATTTCTATATACGAAAAATTTATGATCCAAGGGCGAATATAATAAATCGTACACCTTAATCCTAAATTATCTTGATAAGAGGCACTTTAAAAATGTACAAGAGTGGGGCTAAATTGTGGCGCGTGGTTCCTATTTTCGCGCTGTTTTCAATCCTGACAGTTATCGTTATGGCATGCTCGGCAGAAACTGTTGTAGAAACAGTAGTAGTTGAAAAAGAAGTCGAAGTTATAAAAGAAGTCGAAGTTGAAAAAGAAGTCGAAGTTATAAAAGAAGTCGAAGTTATAAAAGAAGTCGAAGTTATAAAAGAAGTCGAAGTTGAAATAAGTGATTCACCAGAGGCTAAACCACTCATTATTTACTCAGGACGAAGTGAGTCATTGATCGCTCCACTGATCGCAGATTTTGAAGAAATCACTGGTGAGAAGGTAGAGATCAAGTACGGTAAAACTGGTGCGCTCGCTGCTACCCTTCTTGAAGAAGGTAGCAAAACTCCTGCAGACGTGTTTTTCGCTCAAGACCCGGGCGGTCTTGGTGCTGTAGATTCGCTTATTTCTGTGTTGCCACAAGATATTCTGGGTTCTGTTCCAACTTGGGCTCACGATCCTGAAGACAAGTGGGTCGGTACATCAGGACGTGCACGAGTGATTGTTTACAACACCGATATGCTTAGTGAGGCTGATCTTCCTGATTCAATCGAAGATTTTGCAAAACCAGAGTGGAAGGGTCGAATCGGTTGGCCTCCTACTAACGGATCGCTTCACGCCATGATTACCGCTATGCGGCAGGAATGGGGTGAGGAACGAACTAAGACTTGGCTTGAGGGTATAGTCGCTAACGAACCTAAGATTTACGCGAAAAATACTCCAACGGTTGCTGCTGCTGGCGCAGGTGAGATCGAAGTCGGGTTCGTTAACCATTACTATCTACACCGCTTTATTGCTGCAGAGGGTGAGTCCTTTGCGGCTCGAAATTACTACACGCCGGCTGATGATCCGGGATCAGTAGTTTTAGTGGCTGGTGTTGGAATACTTAAAGAATCTGACAACAAAGATCTTGCTCAGCGTTTTGTTAGGTTCTTGCTCAGCGCAACAGGTCAGCAGTATTTTGCTTCGCAGACTTACGAATTCCCGCTCAACGAGAATGCTAAGCCAAACAACTTACTTCCTGTACTCGAAGACTTGACTCACCCTTCGATCGATCTTGGTGACCTAATCGACCTTGCAGGAACACAAGATCTGCTTCGGGAGGTAGGCGCTCTGCCGTAAGGATGGGCTGGAGCATATATGAGATGCTCCCAACATGTTGATCCGATTGTGTCGTCTAAACACGTTGGAATCCATTTCGCAGACATCATCTTTCGAAATCCTGATGGTGTCTGCGTGATGATTTCTAATGATTTTTTGACAATTACTTAGTGATAGCAATGTTGGGGGCTTCCTTAGGAGCTTTGGGAGCGGCACTTTGCGAAGGTCACTGGAACTCGTGGATGGGGTGGAGCTCTGTTTTATCCAAGGCGGATTAGTAGGTGGTGCAGTGTCAGGAATATTTATTAGTGCAATTTTGAGAAACTCGAAAAAGTAAATGTACCCTTCGAGTCCCCCATCACCCACCAAATGTAAATTGAACTAGAGAAGGCCTCGTAGAAATACCGGGGCTTTTCGGTTAATTGTTGCAATAGCACCAAATAAATGCTCATTTGAGGTGGCATCCAAAGGGTCGCCGATAGAGCCACGGCACTAAGACAAATCATTATGTGGGTGTCAGGATGCTGAGTTACTGAAAGTAGAATCACTAAACTTCAATAAGCCAATGACGTTCGGCGAAAATATGTGATTACGATGTGTTATTTCTGACTCTTTTTACTCAGTTGTCAACTTCCAGCGAGTGGTACTCGTGCGTAATTTCACCGGCCGTCACCTTTGCCACCCTGAATCCCGAGGGGTCGTGCCATAGTGGGTAACCGACGGAGCCGGAACTGATCACCTCCAGGCCATTTTTTTTCACGACGTTGTTCCGGTGCAAGTGGCCCGCAAAATTTTTGCCAATACCGCGGTCAGCGGCAATTTCGAGGAGCGGCATCCGGTATTGCCTTGTAATTGACCACCGGTTGTCTGCTTCGTCGGGAGTTTCTACAAAAAGCGGGTGGTGGCTGAAGAGGACCGTCTGGACCTGCCCTCCGGTGGTGTTCTGATTTTCAGTGGAGCGGTCTCTGGCAATCGTTGCTTCAGCATCGACGAACGCCAGTTGCGCATTCGCCCGATCGACCAGCGGGCCTGGTGATGTGAAAAGGGTCGAGTTGATGACGATAAACCTGACACCACCGTGTGAAAAGGCGTAGTAGTCGGAACCGAAGTTTTGCAGATAGCTTTCGATTGATTCGAGATCGGGGTTTATATGATCGACGGCGACATCGTGATTACCGGGCACCCAGTGAATCGGAATGGAGGGGTGAAGCAATCCCGCGATCCGCTTTACCTCGGCCACCTGGTCGTCGTTGTCGCATTCATTGACCATGTCGCCGCACACCACGACGAAAGCGGGCTTCAGCCAGTTGGCATGTTCGATGGCCCGTGTGAAAAGTGCTGTTTCCGGGGTGAATCCTTCGATCAGTGGAGTCTTGCGAATTATCGATCCACGCTTGGCGAAGGTAGCGATTTCCTCATCAGTCTTGCGGCTTGAGGAAGCGAACAGCCCGAACTGTGGATCGGCCAGTTGGATGAAGGAAAAATCAGTTGTCAATTGCACTCATTTCGGCACCGCTGGGTGACTCGCCGACACGATCATGAATCTACCTGTTGAATGGGATTGTAGCGGTTCTTTCAGAACTCAGCATCGGGGCAGAATAGCATCATTACTTATTTACTGAGGGGGTCTACTAATGTCCTGTCCTCACTGCTTATCGACGTCCGTGTCCAAGAGAAAACTTAGACCCTTGTTTGGCTATCGGTCTTTCCGTTGCCGAGACTTGTAGTAGGTGTCAGGTACACCTAAGACTGCAACCAAGTGTTGTCAAGGCCTGAGTACTGCTGACCTCGCGGTGTTGAACGGCTGCGCGGAAATTCGCGCGGCCGGCGAGTAAATTACCCGCGTTCGGCCTTGTCGTATTCAGCGTATATGTACGGGTGCTCAGGGTCGTAGTGTGTCAGGGTATCGGGGTTCTCCACTCGTCCAGAAGGGCGCACATTCTCTCCAACTATACCGTTTATCTCGTCGCCTAGATCGCTCCGACACAGGTTCAGCAGCACCCCGAGTCGAGCCACGATATCCGGGTGGTTGTCGCAGATATTGCTGGTTTCGCCCGGGTCCGATTCGAGATCGTAAAGCTCGTTTATCACCTGATCGCTTTTTCGTACGTGGAGCTTCCATTTACCGTCTCGAACGGCCTCAAGATTATTCCCGTCGTAATAGAAGAACTCGGATCTCGGCGAGTCGATCGGTTGATCAGCGAACATGAGAGAAGAAATATCCTTCCCGTCTATCGTTCGGTCTTGCGGGGTAGACGCGCCGGTCAGTCCTGCCAGAGTTGGGAACAAATCGATAGTCGCCGCGAGTTCTGTACGAATCTCTCCAGCCTTGATATTTCCAGGCCATCTCATGATGCAGGGCACTCGTTGACCACCTTCCCATGTGGTGCCTTTCCTGCCACGAAGAACTCCGTTGCTGCCACCCTGATCGTCTAGTCGGGAGCCGTTATCGCTTGTGAAAATCACCAGTGTGTTGTCGTCCAAACCCTGCCGTTTGATCTCGTCCATCAGAACCTCAGCCACCCAATCGATGCCTGCAACGCACGCACCGTAATCACCATTTTCAGACGCTTTAACGAGGTTCTCGGGAGCGTACAAGGGGAGATGGACGTACATGTGTGCGAAGTAAAGGAAAAATGGGGAGTCAGAGTTACCTCGAATAAAGCGAACCGCCTCTTCGACGTATCGCTCGGTCAATGCCCTGAGATCAGGCTGCTCCTGGATCACTTCGGAGTCTCTAACGAGTGGCAACGGTGGTCGACTTCGCAACTGCTCCGCCCGATCATGGTTGTCAAGATTCGGATCCTCGACCTGCCGGCCCATATCGTTACTGTAGGGCAGGCCGTAATAGCTGTCGAATCCATGCTCTGTTGGCAGGAATTCCGGTTGATCGCCACAGTGCCATTTACCAATGATCTTGGTCACGTAACCAACTTCCTTCAAAGCACCGGCGATTGTGGTTTCATCGGGATTTAACCCGAGGCCCTGACCCGGAAAAAGAACCTTGAGACCATCGAAAGTGCCAAAACCAATTCGTGCCGGGTAGCAGCCGGTAAGAAGCGCCCCACGCGATGGTGAACAGACCCCCGACGCCACGTAGAAATCCGTGAACCTCACACCTTCTTCGGCCATTCTATCTAGCGCAGGTGTCTTGTTGGTCGTCGAGCCATAGACTCCCAGATCCCCGTACCCAAGGTCGTCACAGTTGATTAGTACGATGTTCGGATTATCCATCAGGGCTCCATTTTTCACAGCGTACGTTCCGCTAGCTTGGCAGTGATCAAATTTCTGGGCGTAGTTTGCACCAAAAATATGTGGCAGACAGGAAGTAGGCGGGGATTTTTATCTGGATTCGACCCCGTTTAATCACGAATTGTTCGACAATCCTTTGCCGAACCCGCAATCGCACCCGATTGCGGGAAATGACCCTATTTGTTCTGATTCGATTCCATAGTCGTTATACGCCCACCAACGCACCTGAATACGATCTCTACGTATACTCGTTGTATGTTTATCGGCAACGTCGAAGTAAAAGGGTTGGCCCGCCTCGCACCCATGGCTGGAATTTCAAACGCAGCCTACCGCATCGTGGCACGGGAGTGCGGAAGCGCGCTCACTACCAGCGAGGAGATCGACGCTACGGGCTTGACCCGCAAGAACTCGAAAACCCGCTACGATATCGCCAAATACCTGCCAGAAGAAAAGCCGATCGCACTGCAAATTCTGGGCGCCGAAACCGAATATCTCGTCCCCGGGGCACAGTGGTTGCAGGACCAGGGCGCGGACATCATCGACCTGAACATGGGCTGCCCTGTGCCGAAAATTACGAAGACGGGCCGAGGCTCAGCCATGATGAAAGATGTGCAAAAGACCGCCGGTATCCTCGAAGCCATGCGCAAAGTTCTAACCGTGCCGTTCACGATCAAGATTCGCAGCGGCTGGGACGAAAAGCACCTCAACGCCGTGGAAGTTGCGAAGATAGCCGAAGACGTTGGTGTCGATGCCATTACGGTTCACCCGCGCACCCGATCTCAGCAGTTCACAGGTCTCTCTAAGTGGGAGATGATCACTCAAGTAGTCGACGCCGTAAATATTCCAATTACTGGGAACGGTGACGTGAAGTCGATGTCTGACGCTCGAAAAATGGCGGCCGAAACTGGCTGCGAATCGGTGATGATCGGTAGAGCGGCGATGGGCAACCCATGGGTTTTCGACGAGTCATTTGAAGACCTCTCACCTGAGGGGAAGTACGAGTACCAGACCCGAGTGATCAACCGACATATGCCTCTCATCATGGAGCACTTCCCCGAGAAGGTCGGACTAATCCAGATGCAACGGCATCTGTCGTGGTACGCAGGCGGTCGAGATCGAGTACGCTCGTTCCGTGTCGAGCTATTTGGCGCACGTAGTTACGAAGAAACCCGTGATGTATTTGATCGATACTGGGCATCGGTCGATCCCGCGGTTTCTGTGCAGCCCAATATGGCTACCGTTTAGATCTAACTTCTCGTCGAATCTACGCTGCTCCGACTATTTGCTGCACAATTTCGATCATCAACAGGACAGTGATGATCAACGCAGTGTCAGCCGGCGGTATCGCAATTAATCTGCCCATATTTGTAGTCTTTTGCTTTCCCAGCCGACGCTGAGTCTCAGTCTATGAGTGATAGCTACACACTGCGCGCCGTCAGTTGCCCACCTCGAATCTCTTCCGTCTTGAGCTTTCCACAGCCTCAGCGTGATCGGAGCCTGACGTCATAGACGATATTGAAAGGCGTTTCGGTTGCTCGGTTAAACGACCTGAAGCCCCCTGTTCAAAAACTTCTCTCAGCCCGCTTCACCTGCCTGTGCGCCAAGAGTGTGGACGTCACCTTGCGTTATGGAGTTAGCCGAGCACAAATAGGTTGACGTAGAGTAAAACAGTCTGCCAAGTGGATTAAAATTA
>CAYTAO010000063.1:0-1218 GCA_964435915.1 uncultured Dehalococcoidales bacterium | reverse complement strand
ATGCTCAACAGCGTCATTCGCAAACGGTTGGCCCAGAAGGACAGATTCCCCCTTCATTCAAGCCTGTTTAGTATGTGCCACTGTTCTCATCGGATCGTCCATATCGTGCAAGCATTCCATGAAACAGATGAGGTCGAATTCTGACGATGCGTGGTCGGCGGAAGAGGCGACTTCGAACTTTATCCGGTCGGACAATCCAGCTTTCGACACACGATCCCTCACAGTTTCGATAGTGGCAGGATGAATGTCGATAGTTACAAAACTTGAGGCCGGGTATGCATTTGCCATCACTATGGTTGAAGCAGCGTGACCACAACCAATATCGGCATCTTTGCACCCGAGACTAGGTTGGCTTCCACCCCATATAACGCTGGTATCCAATCAGCCGTGAGATGTGTTCGATAGCTCGGTCGAAAGAGCCTTTCCGTAGATTCAAACAACCGGTGATCATGGTCACCTCAGGTGATACCAGATCAGGAAATAAAAGCGCCTTGTATCTTCATATCCGTGGCGTGCATAACTGAGAAGAACGCGACCGCATTCTCCCTCATGTACACCGGGCTTTCCGGGTCTGTGAGTACGAATGCCTGTTCGTCAGGGAGCTAGGAGAGCAACTGCGCTTACACTGTCGGCAGCGGCATATCGTCGCCCGTATCATCCTGCCAGATGCGGATTCGCGCTGCCATGTCTCTAACCCGATCCCGGTGCTCCGGCTTATCGAACAAATTCTCCAACTCAGCCGGATCGTTGTTCAGGTCATACAGCTCGCACTGATCTCCGGGCGACAGATTTAGCTTCCAGCGATCACCCGAAACCACACCCCGCCACGGAATAGACACCATGCGGTTGATCTCAGGTGACCCGAGATTTCGATCACCCATGCCGTTCCACTGTATAAACACGTCGTTCTCAGAGAGATCCTCATCGCCACGCATTACCGGTCGCAACGACTTGCCTTCGAGGTGGTCGGGTATGTCACTGCCAGTGAGATCAAGCAAAGTTGGCACCAGATCGACCTGACCAACCGAACCCGGAATTCGAGTCTGCTGATCATCGTTCATCCACGGCACGTACATCAGGAACGGCACATTCGAAGCCTCCTCATAGAGTGACCGCTTCTCCAGCATCCCGTGATCGCCAGCCATCTCACCGTGCTCGCTCGTGAATACGATTATCGTGTTATCGGCCTGGCCACTCTGATACAGTGCATCGAAAATC
>CAYTAO010000062.1:0-15098 GCA_964435915.1 uncultured Dehalococcoidales bacterium | reverse complement strand
GTGTTCACAAAGCAGACCACCATTCCGATTAGTGCGTTGGAACAGTCGGCTTTCTGCCAGACTGATGGCAACCTGCGAACAAAGACCCTCGAAGAAGAGTTTCAGGCCGGTGTGCGCTGGCAAAAAGTACCAACCCGTTACCTGAAGTTGACTCCCGAAGAAATTTCCGAAGGCATCGAGTTTGCACGCAACGAGATTGGCGAGAAGGTCGTTCTTCTCGGACACCACTACCAGCGTGACGATGTAATCAAATACGCCGACTTCACCGGTGACTCCTACAAGCTGTCGAAGAAAGCCGCCGAGACCAAAGATGCCAAGTGGATCATCTTCTGTGGTGTTCACTTCATGGCCGAAACGGCAGACATCCTGACTTCCCGTGATCAGAACATCCTGCTACCGAACATGGCTGCTGGTTGCTCTATGGCCGATATGGCAACCGCCTCCGACGTTACCGACTGCTGGAACGACATCGAATCGGTGCTGGGTACTACCGAACGGGTCATCCCGATCACCTATATGAACTCCGCGGCGTCCATCAAGGCTCACTGTGGTAAAAACGGTGGACTCGTATGTACATCCTCAAACGCCTACAAAGCGTTCGACTGGGCGCTCGAGCGTGGCGAGAAGATACTGTTCCTTCCTGATCAAAACCTTGGACGAAACACCGCAATCGCAAAAGGCATATCCGAAGACGATATGGCCGTATGGAACCCGTTCTTGCCAATGGGCGGCCTAACGGAAGACCAGATCAAGGACACAAGGATCCTGCTGTGGCAGGGGCACTGCTCCGTCCACACTCGTTTTACTGTCGATCAAATCGAAGCGGCGCGTGAGCGAAATCCCGAGACAACGATCATCGTTCATCCGGAATGCACGCAGAAAGTTGTTGCCGCTGCTGACATGTACGGTTCGACCGAGTTGATTCTCGAGAAGATCGCCGCTGCACCCGCTGGAACATCGTGGGGTGTTGGCACCGAAATCAGCATGGTTCGTCGACTTGCCGCCGAGAATCCCGATAAGGAAATATTTTGTCTCGATCCCGTGGTCTGCCCGTGTGCCACCATGTACCGTATTCACCCCGCATACGTGCTCTGGGTGCTTGAAGGGATCATGGCTGGACTGGCGATCAACCGAATCGAAGTAGAGCCCGAAACCCAGCGAAACGCTCTTATTGCGCTCGAGAGAATGCTCAAAATCGCTGGCTAACGGCACTGATCTACCCATTTCCAGAGAACCTGCATGCTCCCAACTCCTGGCAATCTCGACGTATTTATCGACCGTGCGTTAGAGGAGGATTCGTTTGGGGCAGATGTCACCACCAACTCGCTCATTCCGCCTAATCTTGAGGCGAGAGCGTTTCTGGTTCCAAAAGAATCCGGTATTCTCGCTGGACTCGAAGTGGCAGCAGCAACATTCCGAAGAGTCGATTCGAACCTCGTCTGCACACAAAAATTGACGGATGGCGATCGCGTAGAAGGAGGCGAGATAGTTGCCACAATTTCAGGGCCGATGGCATCAATACTTACCGCCGAACGCACCGCGCTGAACTTTCTACAGCGTATGAGTGGTATAGCAACTCTCACCGACCGGTATGTTCAGGCAGTCGAAGGCACATCCTCTTCAATAACAGACACTCGTAAGACAGTCCCCGGCCTTCGACTCCTCGACAAGTACGCTGTTTCGATCGGTGGCGGGCGTAATCACCGGATGAGCCTCGCGGATGGGGTTCTCATCAAAGACAACCACTTAGCGGCGCTTCAAGCCGAAGGTATAGATCTCCGGCAGGCGATTAAGCGAGCCCGGGCGCGTGCACCCCACACCGTGAAGATCGAAGTCGAGGCTGAATCAATTGAAGCAGCAATTGCAGCCGCTAATGCCGGAGCTGACATCGTGATGCTCGACAATATGTCACCCATCGAAATGAGCAGGGCAGTCGATCGGATCGCTGCCGACTGTACAGTCGAGGCGTCGGGTGGCATCACGCTTTCTAACGTTGCCGAGGTAGCCCGGAGCGGCGTCGATATCATCTCCATAGGGGCATTAACCCACTCACCGAGAGCGCTCGATATATCGCTCGACTACGAAACAAAGAATGCCTGATCCAGTGCTTAATGCCGGCTCTAGTCCCCGACGGGCATGAACCCTTACACCGCAATTGCACGTAGTAGTGCACGTAACCCGCTTCGATTATTACAAACTGACAAACGTATTCTACTGTCAATTAATCGTCGGTTGATTACATTGTCACTGCTGAGTGCTCTGTTCATACACTTTCGATCTACGATCTCGCTGAAGGCTTCGAATGGACCATTCACGAAGATCCACTGAGCGCGTTTTGGCGGTCGGCCGACAGTTCGAAACTCGCGATTGTGGAAGAGACCACCGAGATTGAATTCGCCGATAGCTGGTCGGTACTTGATGTTGATTCCGGCGATGTGAGTTTGATCACAACATACTTTGCTTTCGATCAATTCCTGTTCGCCCAGGATTTTTTTTCGATCAGTAAGTCGAATCGCACAATATCTGGTCACCAGATAGTTCAAAGATTGTGATCAACGGGTTTCTTCTGGGTCGTGGAACATTGGGCGCCTGTCCGACCAGTAGAGCAGAAACTCCAACTGTCCGTACACTAACTTCGTCGAGGTGTGTTCCGGTCTGTAGAATCGAGCATGATTGTCACGGGACCATCATTTTCGATCCTCACCGTCATCGCCGCACCGAACACACCGGTCTGTACATGTAATCCGCTTAAGCGGAAAGCATCGACTACCTGATCGAACATCGGTGATGCCATCTCTGGTCGTGCGGCATCCGTAAAACCGGGACGACGACCCTTTCGCGTAGTGGCATACAGAGTGAACTGGCTAATCAGTAGCAGGCTACCGCCGATGTCCTGAACCGATTTGTCGAATCCTGAATCACCGTGATCATCCGGGAAAATGCGCATGTTCAGCGTCTTATCCATGATGTACTGCAGATCATCTTCGGTATCGTCATGAGTGATGCCTATCAGCAGACAAAGACCGCGGTCTATCGAGCCTGTGACTTCGCCTGAGACGTCCACTGCTGCCTGGTTGACTCGCTGGATTACGGCTCTCATATGTTCTCGAAAACGTTAGTGGGTGTGGCTTCCGGCACCATGTGAATGGCTCGCACCGCCGTGGGAGTGTGAACCACCGTTATCGCTATTGCCGTTGTCTGACGACTTGCTCTCAGAAGACGATGATGAACTGGACGAGTCTGAATCTGACGAACCCTCATCCTTCGAGGATTTGCCGTTTGCAGGTAATTTGCTGCCCGATCCCGACCCGTAGTCGGTGGTGTAAAAGCCCGCGCCTTTGTAGATAACAGTTGGCGCAGTGATCTGGCGTTTCGACTGACTCCCGCAGGTGAGGCATTCCGCACCGGGATCGGCACTGAATTTCTGGACCACTTCGAATATGTGGCCATTGTCAGTGCACTTGTATACGTATGTTGGCATCTTTAGATAAAGGCTACTCGGGGCCACAAACAAACGCGAGGACCAAATAAAGGCACTCGCGTGTAACTCAAACTTTCTAATATCTACTAATTTTATACGAGTGAAGCAAGAATATACCGAGGAGTTAGCTCATCGGCCACTTTTTCGAACTCTTCGGGCTCAGTTCGCCGGTTGATTCCGGTCGTTACAACTCCTGAATCGATACTCGCGTTGTTGGCTCCTCGAATATCGGTTTCCAACTGATCGCCAATCATTACGACGTTGTTCGACCCCGCTCGCTTTACCGCTTCGTCGAATATTGGTGAATATGGTTTACCCAGCTTAGATGCGACCAACTCTGGTTGGAATCCGTGTAAGCGCCGCAGAGCGCATTCCAGTAGATCCACAAAGGCTGCAGCACCGAATCCGAACACTCCGGGTCCATTCGGGTAGATGAAATCTGGATTTGGCAACACGAGTCGTACAGGATTGCCCTCCGTGAACCTTCTATTGAATAGGGTCAACAGGGCTTCGAGTGTTTGTTCCCAGTCGTATGGACCACTGTGACCAACGACCACAACGTCAGGTTCGAGGTCATCGTCAATTTCAACCAACACCGCACCCGCAGCTCTAGTGTAATTCCGGGCATCTTCTGTTCCGAGAACAAGTGTCGGGTTCTCCCGAAGATCGTGCTTCTCGAAGAATCCCGCAATTAGCGAGCCAGAATTTACTATCCGCTCCACCGGAATATCGAAACCCTGTGACCGGAATTTGTCAATTCGCGCCGCGAGTGAGACCGAAGTGTCGTTGGTGACGATGAAGTAGTTCACACTGTCAGCATTCATACGGTTGACAAGAGCGACGGCACCGGGCAGAGCGTCGACTCCGTTAATCAGCACACCAAACGAATCGAAAAAAAGCGCGTCGTACCGTTCGATCAGTGATGAGACGTCATTTCGGGTTGGTAGAGCCAATGTTTAGTCTGACGTCGCGAGGGTGAAGCCGTTTTTCCAGGCGTCGTCCGCGTCTTTGAGCGATACTGAAATCGATTGTCCAAACGTTAGCGAATCACCACCAACCGTACCGATGATCTTCATCGGGACGTTGCTGGCCGTTGCAAGAGTTTCAATTGCACCCACATCATCGCTCGACGCACTCAGCAAAATCCTTGACTGAGTCTCGCCGAACAACGCCGCGTCCCACCGGTCACCGGACGATTCGTCGATAACCGCTCCCAGACCGCCGATGATTGCACTTTCGGCTATCGCAACGGCAACACCACCGTCCGAAACATCATGACCAGATGCAACCAGACCCGCAGCGATAGCTTCCCTGCACACAGCTTGAGTTCTGATTTCAAGATCCAGATCGATAGTGGGTTGCCCCGCGACTTTGCCGTGAATCAGCTCAAGGTATTCGCTACCTGCAATGCCTTCAATGTCATCCCAAGTCGAGTCAGTCCCAAGTAGCACAATCGCATCGCCCTTGGATTTGAATCCGACTGTTGAATGCTTCTCGACGTCCTCAAGTAGCCCGAGTGAGCCGATGATAGGAGTTGGGAAAATGTCGACGTCCATTGACTGGTTGTACATGCTGGCATTGCCGCTGACGATCGGAATACCAAAGGCATCGGCAGCGCGACTCATACCCGCAATCGATTCTGTTAGCTGGAACTTAACGTCGGGTGTCTCCGGGTTACCGAAGTTGAGGCCGTCTGTAAGCGCCACAGGCTCAGCACCGGTCACAGACAGGTTACGGCAGGCTTCAGCGACTGCGATCACTGTGCCGACCTGTGGGTCGAGATAACAGATTCTGCCGTTGCAATCGGTCGATATTGCGATACCCCGTTTCGATCCCTTCAATCGAAGCACTGCAGCGTCACCACCCGGTTCAACCACGGTGTTCGTCTGAACATGGTAGTCGTATTGGCGATAGATCGAAAAGCGGGAAGCGATGTTCGGCGCGGCGAGCATCTTGAGCACTAGCTCCTCTGGGGATTCCGATGGCATTGGAGTTGTCGAAAGATCAGTGTTTTGAAGTTTCGTTAGCCACCCTGGTTTCGTGCCGGTGAACTTGTATTCGGGGGCGTCGGTCAGTGTGATGACCGGTGTTGAACTTACCTCTTCACCCTGGTCGTAAATCCGAACGTTCCCGCCCATCTCGAACTCGCCAATTACAGTAGCGTCAAGATCCCACTTTTCGAACAAGTCGAAAACCGGACCTTCCATGCTCGAGGTGACAGCGAGCAGCATTCGCTCTTGCGATTCAGAAAGCATCACCTCGTAAGGTGTCATGCCTTCTTCGCGTCGAGGAACATCGTCGATCAAAAGCTTGAGGCCCATCCCCGAACGCTCTGCCATTTCGATTGCTGCCGAGGTGATTCCCGCCGCACCACAGTCCTGTAAGCCAACTACACCCGGAAGATTGAGCGACTCGATACAGGCTTCGATCAGCACCTTCTCAAGGAACGGGTTACCAACCTGAACAGCCGAACGCATCTCTGCCTGCTCTTCGAAAGATCTTGAAGCTAGACCCGAAGCCCCGTGTATACCGTCTCGACCAGTATCTGCTCCGACGAGTATCAACAGATCACCCGGTTCTTTCGCTGAAGCGCTCGCCATCTTGCCGTCTTCGATCAGGCCTATGCACATGGCGTTGACGAGCGGATTATCTTTGTACGTGTCCGAGAAAAATATCTCACCACCGACATTGGGTATACCGAGACAGTTTCCATAGGAAGAAATACCGCCTATGACACCGTTTAGCAAATAACGAGTTCGCGCGTCATCGGGCTGGCCGAATCGAAGGGAGTTTAGAAGCGCTATCGGCCTTGCGCCCATCGCGAAGATGTCCCGAATGATCCCACCAACACCAGTGGCTGCGCCTTCAAACGGTTCGACCGCAGAAGGGTGATTGTGCGATTCGATCTTCATCGCAACCGCGAGGCCGTCGCCCAAGTCTATAACGCCAGCATTTTCGGCTCCAAGGGCCACTAAAAGTCGATCGGAAGAGGAGGGAAGCGTACGCAGCAGCGCCATGGAGTGCTTGTATCCGCAGTGTTCCGACCACAGCGCACCGAAAAGCCCTAGCTCTAGAGGATTAGGCTGCCTGCCAAGTCG
The DNA here is from genome assembly GCA_964435915.1 of uncultured Dehalococcoidales bacterium. GTDB lineage: Bacteria > Chloroflexota > Dehalococcoidia > Lucifugimonadales > Lucifugimonadaceae > Lucifugimonas. Next base: position 8,519 of record CAYTAO010000062.1, on the reverse strand, counting down.
ACCGATTATGGCTTCGTACTCGGAACGACTGAGAGCGATTTCGTCGAGTGTATCCTGGCTTACCGTCATGTGCGATTTAGTTCCGTTTTCTGAGAGAGATCTGTGGTAATTGCTATGCGAGTGAAGCCACGATATTGTCGATCATCGAACTGAAAATTATGTTTCCGTCGTCGCCGCCAATGAGCTTCTCGCAGGCCTTTTCAGGGTGCGGCATCATACCCATCACATTACCCTGTTCGTTCACAATTCCTGCGATGTTGTTGATCGAACCGTTCGGGTTGATTTCGGGTGTCACATTGCCATTATCATCGGCGTATCGGAACACAATCTGACCATCGCCCTCAAGCCGCTCAATCGTCGCTTCATCTGCCTGATAATTGCCTTCGCCGTGTGACATCGGAATGTGCAGGGTTTGGCCTTTAGTCGCCGCAGAAGTGAACATCGTCGAATCATTCTCGACCCTGAGATCGGTCCAGATGCATCGGAATTCCAGATGGTCGTTGCGCATAAGAATCCCGGGCAGGAGTCCAGACTCACACAACACCTGGAATCCGTTACATATTCCGATGACGGCACCGCCACGATCAGCAAACGCAGTAACGGCTTCCATGACAGGGGAGAAGCTGGCGATGGCACCGCACCTGAGGAAGTCTCCATAGGAAAACCCGCCCGGTAGTACAATCGCGTCGTACGTATCGAGATTCTCATCGCCGTGCCAGATGTACTTAGCGTCCTGACCCAGCACTCCCGAAACAGCGTGATGGGTGTCTTTTTCGCTCCACGTGCCGGGGAATACAATAATCCCGAATTTCAAATTAGTTGCTCCGTTAAATGGACTCGAACGTCAGGGACTAAATCTTGATCGAACAACTTGCTCCGCGAGCAGCGATTCTATTGTTACCTCTCCCGACAGCAAAAACACGGACCTGACAGGTCTTTTTGTTAAGTGGATGTGAAATCTTTAACGGCCAACGGAATGCCGAAGTACAAATATGTTAAATAAAAACACCCCGAATTTACTAAACCGGGGTGGATTCACAAACGAACCGTGTGCCCGCGACCGGGGTACGGTTACATATTTTTCATCGTCGCCTTGATGCTCTTGCGTCGCTTGGCGGCTGCAGTCTTCTTTCGAGTGATTGAGGGTGGCTCGAAGTGCTGTCGTCGTCGGGCTTCAGAAATGATTGATTCTTGCTGTACACGCTTGGTGAAGCGTCGGAGAAAGCCCTCGAAGCTCTCTCCTTCGTTAATCCGTAGTTCTACCAACGGTGATCCTGATTCGTACTTGGGACCAGAGAAATTCCTTGGTCGTCTGAAAAATTCATCTGAAATGCAGATGTGCTACCTTGAAGTATAGGTAGTAGTCGTGTGCAAGGTCAATCTCAGTTTGAGCCCAGAACTGCTAATCGCCCGAAGCCGCCATGGCTGAACGAAGAATAGCGAGCGCGTTCTCGACACGTTCGACGCATCGTTCCTGGCCGATAGCAGCCATCGTGTCAAACAGCGGGGGTGCAAACGCCTTGCCGGTCGTAGCAACACGAATCGGTGAGAAAAGTTGACCTGGTTTCATCTCGATCTTCTCAGCAAGTGTCCGGTATTCAGCCTCGAGGTGTTCTGGTTCAAATGGGGATACGACTTTGCACAGACCCAGTGCGGCTTCCAGCGCCCGTTCGGTCATCTCGGCGTCCATCTTGCGACCGGGGAGGTCTTCGGCAGCCGGGTTCACGTTATCGGCAAAGAAGAAATCGAGTGTCTCGGTTCCTTCTGTGAGCAGCTTAAGACGCTCGTGAACCAATGGAAGTAAACGCTTGAAGTAGTCCTGATCGATGGGTCGTGCGACCGAGTCGGGTAGTCCTCCCTCAGATTCTGGTCGCTCCATGAACGGCAGCAACTCGCCCATTAACTGATCTTCATTCATGTTGCGGATGTACATGCCGTTCATCCACTTGAGCTTCTCGGCGTCGAACGTGGCTGGAGAATCGTTAATGCGATCAATACTGAACCGTTTCACGATTTCTTCTCGGCTCATCACCTCAGTGTCATCACCGGGTGACCAGCCAAGAAGGCACATGAAGTTGAACACAGCATCCGGCAGGAAGCCCATATCACGGTATTCGAGTGCAGATGTGGCCCCGTGACGCTTACTGAGCTTCGCCTTGTCCTTGCCGAGAATCAGCGGGACATGGACGTACTCTGGCGGCTCGATTCCAAGTGCTTGGTGGATCAGCAGGTGGCGAGGTGTACTTGATATCCACTCATCACCACGGATGACATGGGTAATGGCCATCGCCTGGTCATCCAGAATGTGGGCAAGGTGATAGGTTGGCATGTTGTCCGACTTCAAAATTACGAAATCATCCAGATCTTTTAGCTCGAATGTGATCTTCCCGCGAACCACATCGACGAAAGAAACCGATCCAAATTCCGGCACCTTCAAGCGAACCGTGATTGGCAAGCCGGCCTTTCGAGACTCTTCGATCTCTTCCGGGCTGCGATGTCGACCCCGCCGATCGTACCTTGGTGGCTGTTTGGCGGTGCGCTGTCGTTCGCGGAGGGCATGGAGTTGTTCCGGAGTCGTGTCATCGAAGTAGGCATGGCCTGACTCGATCAGCTGCATCGCCGCATCGATGTACGTCTGTTGCCGCCCTGACTGTACATAGGGAGCGTGTGGACCACCCTTGCCAGGGCCTTCGTCGAAGCCAAGCCTAAGCCAGTGCAATGAGTCGAAGATCGCCTTCTCCGCGTCGGCGTCGTACCGGCTACGATCGGTATCTTCGATGCGAACTATGAATTGTCCTTTAGTTTGCTGGGCGAGTACCCAGCAAAACAGGGCAGTGCGAATGTTTCCGATGTGGGGGATACCGGTCGGGCTGGGTGCGTAACGGACTCGAACCGGGGTGGTTGGACTTGTCATTCGAAAAACTTTAGCAGCGACTGGCGATAGAAGAAACGAATCACGGTACGCAAGCAGTAACTTTATCGCTATCTAATCTGCGAGTGCCGCAAGTACAGCTTTAAGGTCTTTTGGGAGTTCCGACTTGAAGGAGAGAGGTTCACTGGTCACCGGGTGATTGAACTCAAGTCGAGATGCATGTAGGAACTGTCGGTTCAAGTTTTTGATCGCTGAACTAGAGCGCTTTCCATATGTTTGGTCACCGACCACGGCATGCCCGATCGCTTCAAGATGCACCCTGATCTGGTGCATCCGGCCCGTTTCCAATCGAACTTCCAAATAAGCAAAATCACCGATTTCATAGTCGACCCGGTAGTGAGTTCGAGAAGGTCGGCCTGACTCGTCTACAGCCTGCCGAGTGCGGTGGTGCGGATTGCGCCCGATAGGCGCATCGACCACACCCTGTCGCGACTTCGGTACCCCATGAACAAGAGCGGTGTATATCCGACTGATCTCACGATTTTGGATCATCTCGGTCAATCTTTCGTAAGCTCTCTCGCCCAAAGCTACGATCATCAACCCGCTCGTATCGCGATCGAGTCGATGAACGATGCCCGGTCTGTCAGGTTCTCCAATGCTCACAATACGCGGCCAGTGATAAACGGCCGCATTGGCAAGTGTGTCATCGACATGGCCCGTTCCGGGATGAATTGTCATGCCTACAGGTTTGTCTATAACCGCTATGTCTGCATCTTCATAAATAACGTCAAGTGGAATATCACTTGCTGTGATGTAGTTCTCCGCGGGTTGAATCCCGATAGTTAGTCGAATCACCTGCCCATCGCTAACCTTCGCGGATACTCGCGATACGACTCGGCCATCGATCGAAACTTTTCCGGCTTTGATAGTTCGCTGAATGTCAGACCGTGATTCCGACTGCACCCAGTTTTTGTTCAGAAAAACATCAAGCCGCTGGCCTGCATATTCGCCTCTAACCGTGAACTCCATCATCATGAACTCATTTGCGAGCCTACTCGGGTGAATCGAGCGAGGGGTCGGCGACATCAGAATCCATTGTCTCGCCGGGATCTGCGCTCACAGATTGAGTCTCGATATCTTTATCCGGTTCGCTTTTATCCATGAACCAGAAGTAGAAGATCATTAAACCGATCCCGATCACGATCGAGGAGTCGGCAATATTGAACACTGGCCAGATGCCAACATCGATGAAGTCAGTCACGTGGCCAAGTCGAATTCGATCAGTGATATTTCCGATTGCACCACCGAACTGCATGCCGAATGCCACTCGCAACATCCAAGACGGGTTGTCGATCGACCGGTAGATCCACGATAGAACCCCCACCGCACCCACCGACACCCATGTCAGGATGTCGCCCTGTCCCTGAAACAGAGAAAAAGCGGTGCCGGTGTTCCAAACGTGGGTGAACCTGAAAAATCCCGCCTCGGGCCACGACTCACCAACCGCCAGGTTTTCTACTACCTGCCACTTTGTGAGTTGATCGAGAACCACGGCAACGACCGTCATCACCCACGGCAGTGGGTCGAGGAAATTGGATCTACCGTCGCCGCTCGAATCCTGATGCGAGCTCGAGTTCAGATTATCAGGTGATTCTGTGGTCAAAATGTTCTGTGTTCGGGTTATTTAGCTTGATTGGCCAGGAAAGACCCATTCGAGTATACGTTCAGACCGTATGCGCGGTGCCGTCCGGCGGTTAGAATCGCCGGTCGAAATATGAATTGATATCGTAAATCGATACACCACTTCCAATAAATGGAGCACCGCCGGCATGATCCGAGTCGATCTACGTAGTGATACAGTCACACATCCCAGTTCCGAAATGCGAAAGGCGATGTACGAAGCCGAACTCGGTGATGATGTTTACGGTGATGACCCGACCGTCAACGAACTGCAAGAGCGAGCCGCCGATCTGCTCGGTAAGGAAGCTGGACTGTTCGTATCATCCGGTACGCAGGGAAATCTGGTTTCGGTGCTGGCTCAGGCCCAGCGTGGCGATGAAGTTCTGATCGGCGATCAATGCCACATAATGAATAGCGAAGCCGGTGGCACAATGGTGCTCGGTAGCGTTGTTCTCTTTCCGATCAAAACAGATGCATTTGGATATCTAGAGCCAGAATTAATTCAAGCAGCGGTAAAGCCACGGGACTATCATAAGCCGCCGACCCGCCTACTGACAATTGAGAATACACACAACGCTTCAAGCGGCCGGGCACTTAACTCGGAGCAAATGAAGGCAATGGCCGATGCCGGGCATGAAAAAGGCCTGAGTGTCCACGTCGACGGTGCCCGCATTTTCAATGCAGCCGTCGCACTGGATGTCCCAGCTTCGGAATTGCTTGAGCACGTCGATACGGCAACATTCTGTCTCTCCAAAGGGCTTGCCTGCCCGATCGGATCAGTAGTGGTTGGCTCGAAAGACTTCATCCTAGAGGCTGATCGATGGCGAAAAATGCTCGGGTCAGGAATGCGACAGGTTGGAGTCATCGCCGCTGCCGGAATAGTTGCCCTAGATTCCATGATAGAGCGAATGCAGGAAGACCACGATCACGCCCGTCACATCGCATCCCGAATGGCCGAAATGCCCGGAATATCAGTAGACCCCGAACACATCCAAACGAACATAATCCGGTTCGGTGTGCCTGCCCACAAGGGCAATGAAATTGCTGCCAGAATGAAAGAAGAGGGTGTGCACGTCAACGGTGGCGACTCAGACATGCGAATTGTCACTCACTACGGCGTTTCGAGTGAAGACTACGAATTCACTATTTCGGCTCTGGCTCGTGTGATGAAGGCGATCTCCTAACTATAAACCGGTTCGGAGATTTCTAGAATCTGGGGATTGTCGGAATGACCTACGCACTGGAAGATGATGAGAATCGCTGGTGGGACAGAGGCTCTCTGCGAGATCGCTCTCGGTCTACTGGTTACCACGCTGGCGGGAGTATTCCTTTTGTGACTGAGCGCCCGAGTGTTCAGATTCGGACTCCTGCTCTACGGCCAGCGGATGATCTTGCGATTTATTTGGAACACGATGAGAGCAGCCGACTAAAGAACGCTACTTGTAGCGATCTCCCCACCATCTGAGCAATCGTTCGCGAATTCCTTGCTCTGTTCCCAGTTCACCAGGTTCGTAAAAGCGTTCGTTCTTAATTGCTTTAGGTAGATTATCCGATTGTGAAAAGTGCCCGGGCCTATCATGCGGGTATTCGTATCCCTCACCGTATCCAAGATCCTTCATCAGGCTCGTTGGAGCATTCCGAAGATGATTGGGCACAGGTTCGTCGCGCGAAGACCGAACCAGTCCAAGTGCCTTGTCTATTGCTTTATACGCCGAATTCGATTTTGGAGCGGTCGCCATGTAAATCGTGGCTTCGGCCAGTGGAATTCGACCCTCGGGCATCCCGACGAAGCTCACCGCCTGTTGAGCTGCCATCGCTACTGCGAGACCGTTGGGATTCGCCAGCCCGATATCTTCAGCTGCCGATATCACCAACCTTCGAGCGATGAACACCGGGTCTTCTCCGGCATCGATCATCCTCGCCAGGTAGTACAGAGCAGCGTCTGGATCGGAGGCACGAATCGTCTTAATGAACGCTGATATCGTGTCGTAGTGCATGTCGCCGAGCCGGTCGTAACGTGACTGGCGTTGTACCGACTCTTCCATCGTCTCGACGGTGACTGTAATCTTGCCTGAATCATCCCGTTCGGTAGATTCGACCGCCAGTTCCAGCGTATTCAAAGCCGATCTAGCATCGCCGTTTGCAACCCGAAGAAGGAAATGCATCGCCTCTTTCGAAAGGGAAACTCCATCCCTTCCAAGTCCGTGGTCCTCGTCGGTTATCGCCCGTTCGATTATTTCCGAGATGTCTGCATCTTGCAGCGGTTCAAGCGTGTACACACGGGTTCGGGAGAGCAGGGGAGAGATCACTTCAAATGAAGGGTTTTCAGTTGTGGCACCGATTAGTGTCACGGTGCCGTCTTCTACATGCGGTAGTAGCGCATCTTGCTGGGACTTTGAAAAGCGGTGAATTTCATCGATAAACAAGATCGTACGACGTCCAGCCTGTCCAAGTCGATCTCCGGCCGCTGCCATCACGGCCCGTACGTCTTTCACACCCGATGTCACTGCACTGAGTTGGTCGAAGTGCGAACCTGTCGCACCTGCAACGAGTCGCGCCAGTGTGGTCTTACCGCTTCCCGGTGGTCCCCAGAGGATCATCGACGGCAGACGATCTTCGTCGATGGCTCTCCTGAGTACTTTTCCTTTGGTTAGGATGTGCCTTTGACCAACATACTCGTCAAGGCTCTGTGGCCGCATGCGAGCCGCTAGAGGCGCTATGCGATTTTGCAGCTCTTGTTTTCGATGGTCAAACAGCGTCATTTGCGAGGATGTGGATACTAAAGGCTTGTGTTCTCGTATGTATTACGGTCAAGTACGCCACAGGGTACGCCAATCAGGCGGCTATCAGTCGAGACTTTTGGCGCTCATTATTTTCGAGGCATCGACTTCGGGATGATCGAGTTGTTCGAACGACGGTTGAACGCCTTGTGCCCACCATAATTCAATTCGGCAATCGTGATTCCATCTCCGCCATCACCGTATGAACCGGGGTAGTGACGAACTACAAGGTCGCTCCTCGTCAGGGTGTCCCGGGTTAGCTGCTTGAGAACACCTGTACCGTGACCGTGATTTATTTTTGCGATGTGGAGACGTCCATTATGGCACCGTTGCAGGTGGATCTTGATCAACGTTTCGGCTTCATGAGCCCGCATTCCATGCAGGTCTATCTCCATATCGACCGGGTCAAGTCCACGTGACGGACTCACCGACCATGTTCGCTCGGCGGCCGGTTTCGGGCGTCTTTTACGTTTTGGACTCATCGACCCAGATTCTCAAGCGCAAATTTGACTGTTTCGACTACTGCCGAATCCTGATCAGTTAAAACGGTTCGCGGGTCGAGCAAAATCTGATCATTTTCGATACGGGCAACGACCGGTACCGGGCTTCGGCGCAGGTTGGCTGTGAACGAATCCGCACTTCCGGCGGGGTTGATAGTCAATACCGATGTCGGAAGAGTCTGCCCGGGCAGCGAACCGCCGCCGATAGCCGATCTTGCCTGCTCGATCTTGCCTGTTCCGATTCCCGTCCGCCATTTGTTGGCTCGATCGATTATTTCTGCTTCACTCATTGAAATCATATTCCAGATCGGAATTTCTTCCTCGTGGGTGTCTTTCAGGTATGAAACGAGCGTAGCAGCAGTTGCAGACAACGTCATTTTGTCGATCCTGACTGCACGTGCCAGCGGATGCTTAGACACCATATCGACCCACTGTTTGCCCCCGGCTATTAGACCAGCCTGGGGTCCCCCGAGCAACTTGTCACCAGAGAACACAGTCAGTGCAGCGCCATCTGAAACGGAATCCTGCACCTGCGGTTCCTGATCAAGCCCGTACTGCCGCGTGTCCACAAGGCAACCCGAACCGAGGTCGTTGACCACAGGGATACTGTGTTTTCTACTGACTTCAACCAGCTCTGAAAGTTCGGGAACGTGAGTGAACCCCTTGACAACAAAGTTGCTTGGATGA
>CAYTAO010000061.1:14089-15321 GCA_964435915.1 uncultured Dehalococcoidales bacterium | reverse complement strand
GTTGCAGTTTACCAACTACGATTCAGATTTAAATCCCAGACACATGATCCGCCCCAAGGGCGGTAGGTCTTGTTAGCTGGTACGACAGCAGCCCGAAACAGCGATTTAATAGGTATGTAGAATTCCGCATCGTTCGTACAACTCTTATTAGGGTTCTAATTATCGAAGTGGAGAATTAACATGACCGGTCGCGTCTGGCCCGAGGTTTACAAGAAACTCGGAGTAGCACCCATAATCAACGCCCAGAGCTGGGTGACCTCGCTTGGGGGCTCGATTATGCGCCCTGAAGTATTGCACGCCATGGATGAGGCTGCGAATGCTTTTATCGATATCAAAAAGTTGAATCGTGCTGCCGGAGAGGTTGTCGCATTGTCATGTGGCGCCGAAATGGGGCTGGTGACTGGTGGTTGCTCCGCAGCTCAGGTTCTTATGGTGGCCGCATGTATGACCGGCATGAGCGAAGAAAATGCAGAGCAACTCCCTGACACGACGGGTATGAAAAACGAGGTGATTCTGTTCAAGGGCCAACGGAACCGCTACGACAAGGCGTTTGTGACCGCCGGAGCAACTCTGGTTGAGTACGGTGAAGTCGGCTCGGTCACTGCGCAGGATCTTGACGACGCCATAAATGAGAACACAACTTGCGTTGCGTACGTTGTAGCTCCATTCGCTCCTGAAGGTATCGGTCTTGAAGAGACGGTTCGAGTTGCCCACGCACGTGCCGTGCCAGTTATCGTTGATGCCGCAGCTGGAGTTCCACCGAGGGCCAACCTGACCAAGTTCCATGAGCAGGGCGCCGATATGGTTGCGTTCAGTGGTGGTAAGGGAATTGGCGGGCCGCAGTCAGCTGGTCTTCTGGCCGGGAAGAAAGAACTCATGGAAGCTGTCTGGCTGAACTCCCTGAATCTCGACTCACCAATTGCCGCGATTGGCCGGCCGATGAAAGTTTCGAAAGAAAACATCGTTGGACTGGTGACCGCTCTCCAGCTATTTACAGACTCAGATGAAACCGCTGAATGGGATGGCTGGGTTTCGAAGGCCAATTACGTCGCCGAGCGCCTGAGTGGGATCAAAGGCATTCGAGTGACTTTAGAAGGCAGCGAAGAGAAGCGACAGGGACCACAGCCAATTCTCTACTTCGAAGATGACTACGATGGTCCTTCCATCGCGGAGATCAAGGAGCAACTCGAAAACGGCGATCCCGGAATCTACGTTGGCGGTGGAACACGAAA
>CAYTAO010000061.1:0-13989 GCA_964435915.1 uncultured Dehalococcoidales bacterium | reverse complement strand
AGGAGCAACTCGAAAACGGCGATCCCGGAATCTACGTTGGCGGTGGAACACGAAACGAGATCGCCATTGTGATGGTGAACGTTCAAGATGGCGAAGAGATCGAAATCGCCGATCGCATGAACGAAATTCTTCGGAAGGGCTAAATAGCCAGACCTAGTTTGGCAGCACCCACGCGAAAAGCTCGATGCTTAGAGCGTGGGTGCAGACGTGTATGGCTATCGTTGATAACGACAATAAGCCTAACCGTTGCCGCATGGCCGGGGAACGGAGTTAACGCGGTCTAGTTTAACTCGAAAGTAATTATCTAAACCCGTCTGTTGAACTGCTCGCGTGAACGTTAACCTATGTCTTACTTCGACTTCACTGACTGACGATAGGTGCTTTTGATTACCGCGTTTCCCGGATACCACTAGGTAGTTTCCACGATGTTCGCATGGTATTACCACAACATAATTGAGCTTATCCGCCCGGCCACCGTTTACCTAAACAGTGAACGGGCGATCCCGGATACAGCCAGGGGTACTAACTGTAGTTGTAGGGTCGAGCGGAGTGGTAATGGGAAAGGAATAAGCCCCTGAAGGGATCCCGTATCCAAAACCTATGTCGTATCCGGCGCGAATTTGTCTAGCGCGACTGGACAGGCAGATCGTTCAACAACCCCGCTTTGTGCATCGAGTTCCATTCGTCCAAGAAATTCTTGTTCCACTCATCGGTCAGGTGGCTCTGCATCATTTCTTTGAACACCGGCCAGAACACTATGATACCGTCGGCTCCATCGCTCAAAGCGGCGTTGGCAGTTTCGACCGATCTAACGAGTGCGGCGGTGATAAACGGTCTGTCACCCCAGCCATCGAACATGTTCCGGCATTCTCGAATTAGCTTCGTCGGGTCGGCTCCAACATCCTTGAACGGCTCACAGAACGGCAGCACGTGAGTGACTCCGGCCTCTGCGACTGCAGCAGCCTGTGGCAGAGTGAAAACGGTGGTGCAGAACGTAGGGATGCCTGACTTTTTCAATTCTGAAAACGCACCGAGTGCGTGGGGAGACGCCGGGATTTTCAGGATTATCTGGTCAGACATCCTAGTGAACACTTCACCAACATCGAGCAATTCCTGCGTCGAATGGCCATCGATTTCGATCACCACAGGCTTGTCGGTGATTTCCAGGTACCGCCTGGTTACCTCGGTTATCTGACCGTACTTCTGAACCATTTGATTCAAAACGATAGTGTTGGTCACAATTCCCGCAGCCCCGCGATCCAGCCATTCCGGCAAATCCTCAGGGTCACCAGCCAGCCAAATTGCCGGGCCACTGCCAGTTATTCGTGCGTTTTCGGCGGTTCCGAACAGCGGCTCGGTCATCTTTGCAGAGATTCCATTCTTGGTTGCCATCAGATCGCTCCTCTTTGAGTCTCAGTCTTACTGATCTAATTAAATATGCCGAAATTGTACCGCCTGAAGATGCTTAGGTGTTTGGCTCGAGAGTGTTTCGACTTGTGGGAACAACGTTGACAGCGCTTTACAATCCGATCTGGACCGGAAGCGTGTTCAGTGCAGAAGATTTCGAGTTGGTGATGGTGCTATTCGGTCTGCTGGCAATCGCGAAACTGCCACCGTGGTCAGTGGTGGTTATTGCTGCTGCTGAGGGGTATGTGCCCGAACTGCTCTAAGCTAGTCGAACAGAGCATCGGCGAGAATCTCGACTATGTGCCGTGATTCGCGCTCGGTGTTGAATCCGATCTGTTCCCGACACGACACACCTGATGTAGCGATTTCAGTGTTCGAATCTGCATCACGAACCGCCGGGAACAGCCGGTCTTCACCGGCCCTAGTAGCGACATCGATATGACTTTTCTCGTAGCCGAAGGATCCTGCCATTCCGCAGCATCCCGCGGAGATTTCAGAAGCCTGATATCTGGGTGGCAGATTTAGGGCTGCGAGTGAGTCTGACGTGCCGGTTAGCGCTCGTTGGTGGCAGTGGCCGAAGAACTTGATTTGCTTCTCGGCATCCGACCAATTGATCTGCTGGCCGTCGTCACCGGAAGTCTCGACGAGCAGTTCCTCGATCGTGATTACCGCTGCTGCGACCTCTTTTGCCTTCTCCCTATCGTCGAGAATATCTGGCCAATCGTCAGTCATAGCCGATACACAACTCGCCTCGCACCCGACAATCTTTATGCCCTGCTTTACGTAGGGATGAAGCAGTTCGACGTTGTAGTGGGCATTGTCACCAGCCTGATCGAGCAGGCCCTTCGAAATCATCGGCCGACCGCAGCATTTGCGATCTTTTAGCACGACTACTTCGAATCCCAGTGCCTCTAGCAGGTGAGTGGCAGACTTGCCGATGCTCGGATGGTTGAAGTTCATGAAAGTGTCGTGAAACAAAACTACTGTGCCGCGAGAATTCGTGCCCCGTGACTCACGCCCGTCGAACCACTTCTGGAACGTGTTTCTGACCACCCTTGGCATTGGCCGTGAACGATCGAATCCGGCAACCTTTTCGAAAAGGAGCTTCACCGGTGCCGATCGATTTACAACATTAACAAGCGGAGCCAGCGGCGCCGCCAGCGTATTCAATCGGTGAATATCGGCGACGAGTCTAGAGCCCAACGGAACTTTGCGACCTTTGTAGTACTGGTAGAGATATTCGTACTTTATCTTTGCCATATCGACGTTCGACGGGCACTCCGACTTACACGACTTACACCCGAGACAGAGATCCAGCACATCGATCAGGTTTTTCGAGGCGAAGCTCTCGGCGGGAAGCGAGCCCGAGAGAACGCCGCGCAGTGCGTTGGCACGACCGCGAGTGGTGTGTTTTTCTTCACGTGTCGCCATGTACGACGGGCACATCGCCCCGGCTTGAAGTTTTCTGCAGGCACCCACGCCGTTGCACATTTCCACTGCAGCTGCGAATCCACCCTCGGTCTTGAAATTCATACGTGTGGTGATTTCGCTTGTTCTGTAGGAATCTCCGAAACGAAGATTCTCTTTAATATCGGGAGTGTCGAAGATCTTGCCGGGATTCATGATGCCGGCCGGGTCGAACGCCTTTTTTACATCGCGAAACGCCTGAGTTAGCTCCGTTCCGAACAGCTTTTCGGTGAAGAATCCTCGAACAATTCCGTCGCCATGCTCACCCGAATACGCCCCGTCGAACTCCCCGACCAACTCGGCGATGTCGGTTGCTATCGCCTCCATTTTTTCCATGCCGTCACGAGATTTGATGTTGATAAGAGGGCGTATGTGAAGGCACCCGACACTGGCGTGACCGTAATAACCGGCCTCCGTGTCGTAGCTCTTTACGATCTCGTCGAAACGCTTTACGTACTCCGGTAGTTTCTCAGGAGATACAGCGGTGTCTTCAACGAAGGGGAGTGGCTTTGCCGGGCCATCTACGTTCATCATCAGTCCGAGATTGGCTCGCCTGAATTCCACGACCTGCTCTTGTTCGGCGGCGCTGTAAAGCTTTGTGGTCGCATATCCAAGCTTCATCCGATCCAGTTTGCCGACCATCCGGTCGAGGTGGGAATGTACTTCGGCTTCTTCATCCCCACTGAATTCCACCACCAGAATGTCGGTTGGTGCGCCTTGAAGAAAGCCCAGGGATCGAGAAAACCCGAGCGACCGTCGTGCCTGATTGATGATCATTTCACCAACGTGTTCGACAGCAGCCGGTGACTCTTCGAGGATCGCCACGGTTGCTTCCATCGATTCGATGAGAGAATTGAAATGGACTACCCCGAGAACTTTGTGCTTCGGAATCAAAACAAGGTTCAGCTTGGCCGCTGTTACCGCTGCCAGTGTGCCTTCCGATCCGACCATCAACTGTGTCAAGTTGAGCGCGTCTGAGCTTTGAGTTCGGTCAATGTTGTACCCGCCGACTCGTCGAAGTACCTTCGGGAATTTTGCTTCGACCAGCCCGGCTGCTCGCGCTTAAATATCGGTCACGCCACGATAAATATCGCCTTCGAGCCCTTCTTTAGTTAACAGGGATTTCAGCACCGCAGCGTCACGCATACCGAAGTTGGTCTGGCTCCCGTCGGAAAGCGTTACGTCCATTTCCAGAACGTGATCAACGGTCTTACCGTAGATGATCGAGTGCGATCCACACGAGTTGTTGCCCATCGCACCGCCGATGTTTGCTCGACTCGACGTACTGGGATCCGGAGTGAAAAACAGACCAGAAGACTTAAGCTGGCGATTCAGCTCATCAATCGTGATACCCGGTTGGGACCGTACCCATTTCTCTTCGCGATTTATCTCGATCACATCGTGCATGTACTTCGAGAAGTCCACTACCACGGCGTGATTCACTGTTTGTCCCGAAAGTCCGGTTCCGCCACCACGGGATAGTACCGATACGCCGTTCTTGCCAGCGATTTCAAGAACGGCTTGCACATCACCCGCATTGCGAGGAATCACAACCCCGACCGGCTCCATCTGATACAGCGAAGCATCAGTGGAATACATCTGCTTCGAGACGTCATCGAATCGAACTTCTCCAGCTATCGTCTTTTTTAGCTCGTTTTCTAGGTCAGTAGACGCGGACGATGCTCGTCCGGTGATTGCAGCCTTGGAAAGTGACGAAGTCATGAGGCTTTACCGTGTTCCTCAGCCTCCTCATACGGAGCAGGAAATATTTTCGAAAGGACAATCGCAACGGTAAATATCACGGTAATTACTGCGAGAGAAAAGAATGGTGCTTCCATGATCTCTGGAAGGTGGAAATTGAACGTGTGTGCCGCTTCCTCCAATACCATTTTGATTCCGATTAGAACCAGAACGATGGCGAGTCCATACTGCAAGAACCGGAATAATTTCACGAGCCCTGACAAAAGGAAGAATAGCGGTCGTAGTCCGAGCACAGCCATCGCGTTGGATGTCCAAACAATGAACGGATCCTGAGTGATTCCGAACACCGTTGGTATTGAGTCGATCGCAAACACGATGTCCGTGGTTCCCAGCGCAATAATCACAAGCAGGAAGGGGGTCGCGGCCTTCGTGCCGTTTGGTAATCGTTTAAAGAATTTGTGACCGTCGTACTCATCGGTAACGGGCATAAACTTTCGAAACACTCTTACCACGGGGTTTTGCGCTGGATCGACTTCTGAGTCTTGGACAAACGCAATCTTGTATCCGGTGTAGATCAAGAACGCCCCTAGAATGAAGAGTACCCATGAGAAAGCTGTTATCAGGCTAATACCGACAGCGATAAATATCGCCCTAGCTATCAGTGCTCCGATAATGCCGAAGAACAGCGCTCGGAGGCGAATATCTCCTGGTAGTCGAAAGTAAGTGAATATGACTAGAAAGACGAATAGATTGTCTACACTCAGCGCCTTTTCGACGACGAATGCGGTGACATAGTTCACCCCTTGTCCGTAAGTGCCCTGATTGAAAATCCAGAACCCACAAACGGCAGCTACTCCCCACCAAAATGCTGTTAGCCAAGCAGCATTCTTCATACTCACTTCTTTATCGTTTTTTGTGAGGATAAAGAGGTCAAAGATCAGGAGTACAACGAGGGCGGCATTGAAAATAAGCCAGTCGTTGAAACTCTCGAGCAACAGAGATGCATCCTTCTGCCTGCGCGTAAGCTGTGATCTACAGCACTGCAGGCGGTTATCAATTTAGTTCATTAGACGCGCGAATCCGGAGGCTAATTTAGCTCGTAGGTTTCATAGACAGTAAAATAATTTTCGTCAAGGCTATCGCATCGGGCGATACCCACTACGAAGTTTTGCTTATCTTGTACACCTGTTGGCCACGAGGAGTCTTTACCTTAACCTCGTCGCCGAGCTTATGGCCGAGGATGGCCGAGCCGACTGGAGACACGATTGAGATTTTACTTGCTAGGGGGTTAGCTTCGTTCGGTTCGACCAGCTGGTATTTGACAGTTTTCTTGCTACTGGTTTCGGTGAGTTCTACCTTCGAACCAATGTGAACTCGACTGGAATCCTGCCCGGTTGCGTCAATGATCACTGCCACTTTGAGCGTAGCTTCGATCTCTCGGATCTTGCCCATTGTCATGCCCTGAGCCTCGCGCGCAGCTTCGAGAGGAGCGTTTTCACGTACGTCACCGTCGGCTGCAGCCCGCTGAATGTCAGCAACGGTTCGGATTCGCTCTTCCTGCAACGACGCGAGTTGCTTGATCATCTCGTTGAACCCGCTTTGGGTTAGTCGCACGCTGCGGGTCATATTGGTTTCGCCAGCCATTTTGGAACTGGAGGTTCGTGACTTACGGAGACGCAGGTGTTGTGCCAGATTGACCTCGATGTGTTCCTTCTTCTTTAGGAACGTTAGGAATAGCTTTACCGCGCTCAGTCGTTCTGTGGCGTCGCGCGTCGCGGTCTTGGCACCGAAAATTTCGTTGTACTCGCCAATTTCCGATGGGATGATGGAGTTGATCGGTCGGTCTGCACCGATCCAGCGAACGAATTTGGCAATTTCAGGCTGTGCAGTTTTCTTCGTGTCCTGCGGCATTTGCCTTACATAAATCTGAAACGCTTTGTTAAGAGATAGAACCAACTGTTCTTCTGTGGTTTCCGGTGCTTCAGACGTCGTTGCCATGTTTTGCCTATTTCTGTGGAAAGCTGGTCAGACCATTTCCCACTACTGGATTTCACGAGAACATCCCGTTAATGATAGTTACGCAGATTTGAGACCGCAAATGATTAGGTTCGAAATCGTTTGACACTCCGACCCTGTCGAACTTAAAATTGAGGTCTACCCACCTGTACTCGATTAGGGCAACGTCCCTCCGGGTTTCCGGCCCTCCAAAAAAACGAATCTCCGAATTTCTGGACGAAGGGCTTCCCACTACCAACATGCCAAAGCGTACCTATCAGCCAAAATCACGTCGACGCCAACGCGTCCACGGTTTCCGATCACGAATGAGCTCCAAGGGAGGACGTGCGATTCTTGCGCGTCGCCGGGGCAAGGGCAGGCTGAGGCTCACCGTTTAGTTAGCCTTAGTTAGCCGCATTTAAGTGTCTCTACCCACCAAACAACGAATTAGAAAGCCGGCGGAATTCCGTCGTGTTTTCGCGCACGGCAAGCAAACGTCGAACTCGCTCACCAACGTCATAGCGGTTGCAAACGAACTCTCGTACCTGCGAGTTGGGCTCTCAGTGAACAAACGCGTCGGTACTGCAGTCATTCGAAACCTAGTCAAACGTCGCATTCGAAGTGTGTGCGCTAACATGAGCATCACCGGTGCTTGGGACGTGGTTGTGACCGCCAAACCACATTCTTCTGAAGCTTCGTATGAAGATCTAGAAGAGGCGATTCAGAAGTCGGTCGAACGGCTTGGAATCGGGTTTGCCTCGTCAACAGAATCACAGGTGGTTGTGTAATGCGAAGCGTACTTCTTTTACTCATCAAGGGTTACAAAATGGTGATCTCGCCATACTTGCCCGGACAATGCCGATACGATCCCACCTGCTCCGAATTCGCTGGTGATGCCATTAGAACCCATGGCGCGGTCGGCGGGGTGTGGCTCGCTTTGAAAAGGATCGGACGGTGTCATCCCGGCCGGTCGCGGGGTTACGACCCTGTCCCTGAAAAACATTTTTCTAAATAACCACTCCGGGCTGGCTTGCGAGATCGCTCGCCTCACCCGTTTCAATATCCTCCGGGGCCCAATACGCCAACATCAATGCCGAACCTGACCCGCATCGCACAGAGCGAGTCTGAGCCAAAACATCGAAGTCAAATCACCCGCAAGCGGATACCTGTTCTTTTCACGCTGGTGTTTGTAATGATTGCTGCCATTGCCTGTGTGAACGACCTCACTCCTTCAGGTGGTTGGTCGGGTCCAGTTGCTGAAGACGGCAAGTTGTTCATTGGGAATCTCGATGGCAACCTTGTTCGGTTCGATATCAAATCCAGTAATGTCGATTCCAATTGGAGATACCCGTTCGATGATGGCCTCGGGGCTATGTACAGCAACTCCGTTGTAGATGGTGACAACATTTTTGGCGCTGGTTACACGTGCCAAGGTGATAATTGCGACGGTGAAATCTTTGGACTGAGACTTGTAGACGGTACGTCCATATGGGGACAACGTGGTCTACAACTCGAAACGAAGTTGGTAGGTGATATCGGTATTTCGGGCAATACATTGCTCGTTGGAACAACCCGTATCGGTGATGAAGAAGATGGAGCGTACGGCTACCTGTACGCTCTTGATACCACGCCGGGAACATCAAACGTTACGAAATGGCGATTTGCTTTAGACGCCAATGCCTTCAGCGGTGTAGCGGTCGATGATTCAACGGCCTACATCGCCACAATGGCAGGAACGCTATACGCAATCGATATATCCGACAGTGAAACATTTGCATCGAGCGCTGAAGCTCGGCTCAAATGGATGTTTACTACCGATGGAGCCATCGCTGGTCCGATCCTCGCCGATAGTGGCAATTTGTACTTCGGTGATCTGGCTGGAAAAGCCTACAAAATAAATTCCGCTTCACGATCTGCAACCTCAGATAGTTCTTCAGTTAGCAGTGCAAGTGGTGAATGGATATTCGATGCCGGTGCCTGGGTTTGGGCGAAACCAGTCATCGAAAGTGGCGTTGTTTACGTTACAGGGCTCGATGGATCGATATTTGCACTCGACGCATCAACAGGGTCAAAGAAGTGGGCGACAAAGATCGACGGTCAGGTCGTTGCGGCACCAGTGCTTTTCGACCGCAAACGCGGTGAAACCCACGAGCGGGCTCTCGCAGTTCCCTCGGGAGAGCAAAACGTCGCTGTCGTTTCGGTAATTGACGGTCGACCGCTCGGGCAGTTCATTACTAACGAACCGATCAAATCGACTCCGCTGGTCTACGGCGATAATCTCTATGTCCATGCCATGAACGGTGATCTCAAGTGGTTCTCAGTTGACGACCTGTCTGAACGAGGTTGTGTCAACTTGAAGGGAGGTGGGCGATGCGACTAATCCCCCCACTTCACTTCCGTGATCCCCAAATTGTTCTGAGAAATGGGGAGGCCATCTAATGGAGATATTTGGCATTCTCTGGCAGGAAATAATCATGCGCCCGATGATCAACAGCCTAGCGCTGTTGTATCAGTTGCTGTTTTCGAATTTCGGACTCAGCATCATCGTCTTCACTGTTCTCATCCGACTGGCAATGATTCCTCTGACGATACGTCAGACTCGCTCGATGAAGAAGATGCAGCTAATTCAGCCCAAGCTGAAGGTGATTCAGGACAAGTACAAGGGCAAGAAGGGCGATGCCCGCCGCAAGATGTCCTCGGAAACAATGGCACTGTACAAAGACGCCGGGGTGAACCCAGTCGGCTGCCTTGGTCCGATGATCATCCAGATGCCGATCTGGATCGGTTTCTATCGGGCAATTTTACGAACCATGCCATCGACACCAGAAGGTATGGCGAATCTCTCGGATCTGTTCTATAGCTGGAATCCGGCTGTTGCCGCTGTTCCATTCAATAGCCATTTCCTGGGTCTGTCGCTGGTGGATCTCGTCCAGTACGCGGCCATGCCGTGGAACTACGCACTGCCCGTGCTGGTTGGTGCCTCGATGTTCCTCCAGCAGAAGATGACTACCATGCCGACATCGGACCCACGACAGAAACAGACCAACCAGATGATGCTCTGGATGATGCCGATCATGTTCGGCGCGTTCACATGGCAGTTCCCGGCTGGTCTGGCTGTGTACATCCTGTTCTCAAACATCATCGGAGTAGTAATTCAGTACTACGTCGGTGGAAAGCAACCAATTGAACTATTCGGACGATCGTTCCTTGGAACCGAGTCGAGCAAAGCTGAACGAGCTGCACAGCTCATAGCCGAAGCTGCAGGCGGGAGTTCGAAGGTGCAAGAATCAGATCCGGAGGAGTTAGACGAAGATGACCAGAGCGCGGAAGTTCTCAGGAAAGACAGTCGACGAAGCGACAGAAATAGCGCTCGCCGAACTGGACGCCGAACTCGAAGACGTAGAAATAAAGGTCGTTAGCACCGGTCGTTCCGGAATCCTCGGCTTCGGTGGTGAACCCGCTGAGATCGAGATTTCCTTACTTGGTGAATGGGATTCACCGTTTGACGACGATTTCGATGAGCCTGATGCAATGGCCGATGAAATCGACGTTCAGGATGAACCTGCAGCTGATCGGGGTAGAGGGAGATCTGACGACGAAACTGTTCGCGGTCCAGGACGTCGACGCAATCGTAACCGAGGTCGCGGGCGGAGGCGAAACGGTCGAGATCGTGACGCTCGGCAAAAGGCATATGCTTCCTCTGAAGAGTCTGGTCGACGATCAGAGTCTAAGGCCGATGAACCCTTAGGAAACCGCTCCGATGATCATGATAGTCGCCGCGATGGCCGGAGGTCACAGCGATCAGATCGCCAGGTTCGGCAAGATCGTGACGAGCGTTCTCAGCCGATATCCAGAGAAAAAGATGAAGAGGCCGAACATCTCGTATCTGAACTGATCGATTACTTCCTCGGAGCGATGGGTGTCGTAGCCGACACGTATATTCGCGAAGATGACGAAGATGGATCTATGACGTTCGAAATCGAGGGTCAGGATGCCGGTCTGCTGATTGGCCGTCGAGGCGAGACACTTCAGGCGCTTCAGTTTCTGATTCGCATGGTCACAAACCGCCAGTTGGGTCGCAAGGCCTATGTGGTTATCGATATAGAAGACTACCGAGAACGTCGAGTCCAGATGCTGCGTCAATTGGCTCGGCGTATGGCAGGTAGGGTTGGCTCAAGCGGTCGTAAAGACAGTCTCGAACCGATGTCACCAGCCGAACGTCGTATTGTTCACATGGCGCTTGCGGGTCACCCCGAGGTTCGAACAGAATCCGAAGGTGAAGGCAACCAGCGCAGAGTAGTAATCTTCCCGAAATAGTCCCGACGGCACGTTTTCTCACAAGTCGATTACGATTGACTGAATCGGGTAACTGAGGCTTCAGAATAGTGAAATCCCCTCTGCCTTTAAAGGAGAGGCTCAGAGTGTGGGTTGCGAGCCAGTACCTGAATCACTGGTGAAGGTTCCCAAGCACCTCTTCCAGCCGTGCTTTGTACGTCTTGAAGGCCTTACGGCTTAGTTTTGAGAGATGAATTCTGGGAAGTGGCTTCTAGCCCCTGAATTCCTTCGCGACCTTGATGTACCCGCTCGGTCCAAGCTTTTTCAGGCGAGTCGCCAGATTACCCCACATGTTTTCGTTCGGGTGAATTGAGCCTGTTCTGACTATGCCTCGATGCTCAACACTGGATTGTTGCGCACAACTTTTACAAATTGGGCAAAACCGGTAGAAATCATGATGGCAGCGACCACGCTCAACGTGATCGGGAATCCTTGGTGAACCGCATCCCACTGCTGCCGCAATAATTCACCAACAAGCGGTGGGATAGCAAGCAAAATTCCGTATGCATAAAGACGACTGAAATCGAGAAAGTATGCTGCTATCCAAAACAACATTAGAACTAACGATACGAAGATCATTGCCGTCGTCCAACCTTGATCATCAACCCGTTCCATCTGGTCGAATCCCAAAATAAGTGCACTGGTGTTGATAAACATTGACATGGGCAAAATTTGGCTTAGCTTTGTTCGACGAGCTTTACTGAATATAACAACGCCAATTCGAGGGGTTAGGACATGCTTCCGTGTTACCTTCAGGATCAGCCAAATGACACCCCCGAACGGAAGGAAGATTGCTGAATTCCAGAAATTTCCAAGGCTGTAATTCAGTGATGGGGCAAACTCGAAAATCAAGATGACACTCCCAAACATGATGTTCCACTGACCATCTTGAAAGTACGATGTAAATGCTTTTCGTTATATTTCTTTCAGATTCATCATCATCACACCTTGCTTGATTCAAAGCTAAACTTCAGTTATGAAAAGTACTTTGTAAAACAAAACATCTAACGAAGTTCCTGAATTTCTGATCCCTTGCTTGGTGATTTGAGATAACTAACACCGGTTTATCACAAGCAAATCCGAATCATTGTCAGCTCCAAATTTCATTTCAATGGGTCACCTAACGTTCGACGTAAATATCGTCGCCAACGGGTCGCCAAGTAACCACATCCCCGGCGGTGCTGCCGCCTACTCCGCGCTAACCGCTCAAAAGCACGGACTGTCGACAGGCGTCATCACCTCGGTGGCAGACGACTACCCGGTTCAAGAAATCCTCTCGGACGTCGATGTCCGAGTCACCGATAGCGAACACACGGCCACGTTCGCCAACTACTACGACTCAGGGGATCGAACGCAGGTGTTGATGGCTTCAGGAAGTCGTATCACCCAGTCGACAGTACCATCAGACTGGATCAACCCCGACATTTTGTTTGTCAGCCCACTGCTCCATGAACTACCGACCGATTGCGTGAACTGGTTCGAGCCCAAGCTGTCCTGCCTCGTGCCGTCTGGGTGGTTACGTCGCTGGGGACAGGATGGTGTGATTAGCCACGCCGACATACTGCCGCCGTTTAGAGGAAGGAAGTGGGACGTGATAGTTGTATCGGATGTCGAGATACAAAATCTTCCAGAGCAGCAACTGTTCGATCTTGGCGAACTTATCTGTGTCACAAAAGGCGCGGACGGTTCTCGAATATGGCAGACAGGGGAGTGGAGCGAAATACCCGTGGTCGAAGCTAAGCCTGTCGATTTAACTGGTGCTGGAGATATCTGGGCGACTGCGTTTGTGATCGCTCTCAGCGAAGCCAGGTCGGTGGAAGAAGCCGGAGCCTACGCAGCAGTTGCTGCAGCGATTTCTATTGAGTCGATCGGGCTAAGTGGATGCCCTTCTCGAGACGAAATCGAAGTGCGCCTATCCTGAACAATTGCAGCCTGAACTAAGCACCTTTGAGTGCTTCCAGCGCTGCTCCCTTGTCGAGCAGCCTACCCGATTGCCGCCACAACACTTCACCATCACGCCCGATAACAATAAACGTTGGCGTTAGATACGCCCTGTAATCTTGAATTAACTGCGAAGCGATCCGGTCCTGAACATTAAGTTTGAGAATCTTCACGTCTTCACCAAGTTCGCCTTCGAGACTTCGAACGATCGGTTCAGATGCGAGGCACGCTGTGCACGTGTTCGAAAAGAACTCCACAAATACCGGTTTTCCTGAAGTGATAACTATTTGTGCTTCCACTTCGCTTGCGACGGTACTTTCACCGGGCTGAAGAGTGAATATCGCAACTACCCCAATGATTCCGGCGGCTAAGTACAACGGTATTCGTTTCTTCCAACTCCTGATCTGAAGCAACGCGAACATTGCGATGATGAAGCCCGGGATCAGAATAAGTGCCGAGTATTGATTAAAAAATTCGATCAAACGTGAGCCTCAGACAGTCGTTTGTGGAGTGCTAGCCGAGTCGCATGTTCGTAGGCACGCAAAGTTAGATTAATCAGATTAGAAATCGATGCGGGAAATGCCGTTAATTCCACAAACTATGTTATGTCATCCTGAACCATATTCAGAATCCATATCGAAATGAGCAGTGCTTTTGCACCAATCATCAGCTAACTCACAACCATGTGCTGACGATATTAAAGGTGGCTTCTTCGGCACGCGCTCCCCCTCAACCTAACCTTCTCCTTGATGGAGAAGGAACAAAGTGATAGAACACGAAGTTCGCCTGACAGCCAACTTATTTCCTCTGCATCCCATTCAGCAGTGAAGCCAAAGAGTAATCGGCCTCGATCTGACCACACAACTCAAGCCTGTGTGTGCTGAGGGTCACGTGATTGTGATCACACGTAGCAACAATCTGCTCGAATCGCTCCAGCGACGTGTTGCCGAACAGAATCAGAACCGGTAGGACATGACGACGCTCGGCCTTGAATATCGCAGCCTGGTACCAAAGCGCCTGACGTAAACCCTCTGACCACGAGTCGGCACGTTCGATCTCGATCACATGCGTTGGAAACTTGGCGCTGTCGCCAATCAGAAGATCGGCGCGTTCCTTTCCTGTCCACATAGCAGCCTGTTCGAT
>CAYTAO010000060.1:0-15689 GCA_964435915.1 uncultured Dehalococcoidales bacterium | reverse complement strand
GTGGACTCTCGTTTTTGGCCTCATTGAACGAGTTATTCCAGATACCAACCTCAGATTCACGAGCCTGACGCTCCATCTCGATCAAAAATGCGTCATATCGAGTGTTGGGGCGCTCAGATTCATGTTTACCGAGCCCGTTCACAATCAGCGCAGCGTTGATCATGATGTTGTCGAAAAGCACGTAGCGCAACAGGCGTCCCTGTTCATCGCTATCTCTATCGTCTGCCTCCAGCATCACGTCTTTTCCTGCGATCCAGTTTTGCATCACTTCCTGCGCAAATCCGTAGAAAGGTTCGCTAAAGGGCAGCGCTTCGAGCCCAATAAGTCGAACGGTTTGCTCACCAGCTTCAATGTCGACCACGATCGTGCGTCCATCGATCACTCGAAGGACTGTGGCACTCGACTGCTCTATCGTTATCTGCTGTGAGGTATCAGAGTCACTCAACAGCGGTCCGATTACTCCTATGACCATCGACGCTAATATGATCAGCGAAATGACCACGATTACCCCTTTCCAAAGCATTCCGCCAAGGTTCGTCCCGACTCGGGTCGAGCCGGACTCGTAACCTTCCCATGACCTATCAATATCTTCCTGTGAAGGACCATAGACTTTGCTTACGAGATCATCCTCATGCGCATTGTGTTGCTCGTTTTCGGGATATTCAGGGGGCCGTTGCATCGTTTTACTGGCCGATCTGTTCAGTCGTGAGAATTGTCGAACAAGCCTAGCTGTCCGTCGCGCTCTGCGGGGTACGAAACCGGCACTTCGGAAATGAGACTTGGATCGTCATTTTTATAGGAGTTGACTCTGGTAGATACAGGGTGTGCCTGAAGTTGATCGTTAGAAAAGGGGATCAGGACAGGCTGAAGGCTATCCGGCTGACTTGTTGCCGGGTCAAGCCATAGTGCGATGGATTCCTCATCGAGAATCACAGGCATCCTGTCATGAATCGACGACATAAACTCGTTCGCTTCGGTTGTGACAATAGCGCAGGATTCAACAGTCTCACCGTGTTCATTGATCCAGAAGTCGTAAACCGCAGCGAACCTGAAGATGTCATCAGACTTCGGAGTGACGTACATCGGCTGCTTCGAGCCATCGGTCTTCTTCCATTCGTAAAATCCGCTCGCTGGTACAACTCCCCGGCTCCGTGTAAATGGCCCTCGCCACATTGCAGACGAAGCAAGACGATCCTGCCGGGCGTTGAACGTGCTGCGCGGTGTATCACTCAGTTTCGCCCAGGAAGGAATTAATCCCCACCGCATCGGCCTCGCGACCAGTCGCCCGTCTTCATTGACGATCACGACAACGTCCTGCGTCGGTCGGATATTGAAACGGCTACCCAAATCTGGCCGACGTCCGATCAGTTCACCGGTTCCAGCGCGTTCCACCCCACTACCCATCAACTGGTAGCGAACACCGCCCACGTATACATAAACAAATGCACCGCACATATGGCAATTCTACGATGTGAGACACCATTCAGACTCAATCAAGAACTGAACTTCTCGTCTCGCCAGGAATAGATCGGCTCCCAGCCAATCACGTCTTTGACGTTCTGAATCGAAAGCGGTGCTTCGAAACCCTCGAACTCCTTTTTCAAAGGAACGTCGGGATAAACCGTCTTGATCGCTTCCATCGTTGGGATATTGATCATCGTGTCCTTGGCGTTCAAAAAGAACCGGTGGTGTCCATTCCAGTTTTCGTTGACAACCGACTGAACACAGGCCCTCGCAGCATCACGGATGTGCAGATAGGTCCAGAACCCCTGGCAGCGAGTCCACGGGTCTGTGATGGGGTTCGCCTGCAAGTGTGTGAAGTATCCGTCGTCCCACATGCCGTTGAATCGCATGCTTGCGATTGCCATCCATGGAGATCGACGTGAGAACGCCTCACCGATCTCCTCACCCAACCATTTGGCGATCGAATAAGGATCCTCGGAGCGTGTGTAAACGTTTTCGTCCATCGGAAAGTACTCCGGGGGTTTTACCTCGTTCCGCGCCCACAAAGCAGCAGTACCCATTGCACCGACAGAGTTGTAGGAAGATCCGAGCGCCACACGTTTCACTTTGAGTTGTTCGGCAGCTCGGCACACGTTCCACATCGACATCGTATTAGTTCGAACGACGTCCTCTTCAACATAATTCGAAGCGCTTGGTCGTGAAGCGAGCGAGATCACCGCTTCGCAACCGTCCATCGCCGATATCACCTGCCCGTAGTCGGATATCTCGACCTCTAAGAACATCGGAAGTCCTGACCAATTTTCTCTCAACTGCACGGCAGCCTCGGCGCTGGCCTGTGGACCGGATGTTCCTCCATGACCGAGATTTGTGCTCATGCGGAATTTATCGGCATTGATCACTTCATGGCCTAGTTTGTACAACTCGTCGATCACATAGTGCCCAACTAATCCCGATCCACCGGTTACGAGAACTTTCATTTACTTATCCCTGACGTTTCCGTTTCGCTCTGAACGCGAGTCGAGCTCGCCTTAACGAGCTCGACTCAATTTACCGTTAGCTTCACCGGTTGGTCTGGTTATCAACAGATTCTGAGCGCTTGACTAGACAGGCATCGTTCGACCGGTCTTTTTGCGACCGTAAGCTGCCCATTCGGGGGTTGCACCCATCATGCGAACTCCGACAACGTCGAGCGAATAGTCGACTCGTTCTTCCATTGTCATGCTGTCGTCAGCCCAACTTGCATAGAAGCCCACGCCATTCTTGTCGAGAGCCTTCTTAATCGTGTCGCGAGCCTCGTTCATCTCTTCCGGGTAAGGAGGATCGTGAGCGTCTGGGTTGCCGAACGACATACCCATATCACCTGGACCCCACTCTGCGAAGCCAATGCCGGGCACCGCCGCAATTTCGTCAACGTTTTCCAGGCAGTGGCGGTCTTCGATCTTCAGACCCAGGATGAGCTCACCATCTGGATTTAACGGCCACGGATCTGCAGCCTTCGCATATTCGGGTCCCGAGAGTCCCCAAATTCCGGCTGCTGGATTCTGACCACCAGCACCTCGAAGCCCTTCACCGATTACATCACGACCGAGAGTCTGGAACGGATATCGCGTGATCTGCACAAACGCCTTGACGGCATCCGCTGTTCGGGTGTGGGTGTGGAGGATTCCGTGAACTCCCGCGCTCAATACGTGGCGCGCCTGCCATGCGTTGTACTTAACTTCTTCTGGAGTAGTTGCGTTCGACGGCAATGTGCACAGCACGGTCGGTGTCAGGTGTCCGCTGGGCGTCGGGCCGCCGTCTCGCAGCCCACGCATGTAGTTGACCAGACCAACAGTGTCGAACGGGTGATGTTCGAAATCCATCATCAACATGTCAGCATACGTCTGTGAGTCCTTCACGCCTGCCTCGTACGTCAGTTCGCTCGGGTGAGTAGCGTAGAAAGGCTGATCCTGCTCAAGTAACTCAATGCATTTGTTAATTCGTTTCGCCAATTTAATTCTCCTGCTTTAGTCGCTTGTAAGTCGCCAGTTAAGGTCGAGCTCCCCGGTGATGTGCCGGAACCAGTCAATCACTTCAGGGTGATAAGGAATTCCGTTCTCGCGCCGTTCAGCTTCCTCTTCCTGTTCCGGCAGACCTGCGTAAATAACTCGCTCTGCACCAGGAATCGGCGGAGTTTCACGAACAGCCTTCATGTATTCGTCCATATCGTCCAAGAAGGTCTCAGGATCAGCGAAAGCCTCAATATTGTAGGCAATGAAGTGATGAGCCGATGGACCTTTTCGGTTTGGTCCACCGCCCGTTCCACCGAGCACAGCTCCCATAATCTCGACCCACATGCCCATACTCGCCCCCTTGTGAGACCCGTTTTCGCGGGTTCCACCGGACGGCAGCATGAAAAATTTATCTGGAACCGGCTGTTCTTCAACAATGGGGACACCGTCACTGTCTGTAATCCAGCCCGGTGCAACATCGACACCCAAACGCTGTGCCAGTCGGATTTTATTTCCCGCAACCGAGCTCATCGAAGCGTCGAAAATAAACGGAGCTTCGTTGCGGGTCGGAACGGCTATCGCAATCGGATTCAAACCTATCGCCGGCTTTGCACCGTCGACTGGAACAACGTTCATTCCACCAGTGGTCATAGCCACACCGATCATTCCGTGCTCGAGTGCCATCGCTGCGTGATATGCCGCCGCTCCAAAGTGCCGCCCGTTGTTCGCGGTAATGGTTCCGATGCCGTAAACCTTCGCCCGTTCGATGGCCATGTTCATCGCCATCGGTCCGACAACGAGCCCATGACCACCATCACAGTCCAGTGTCGCCGCCGCTGGCATCTCTCGGACTATTTTGGGGTTTGGAGTGGGATTAATTCCGCCTTCGCCAAATGATTTAACGTAGCCCCGGAGCATATTGGAAACACCGTGTGTCTCGATTCCTCTGATGTCCGCATATACAAGCACCTCCGCCCCGAGATCTGCATCGTCAGCAGACATTCCCATCTTCAAGAAAATTTCGGTCACAGTCGAATGCATGTCCTCGGGCGTGACATGAATGGCTTGGTCGCTAGGTACATGGAAACGTTCAAGCAAAAGCTACTGTCCCTTTCTAAATTGCCCATCCCGACTCCAGCATACTTACGCCGGTGATATCACATGAATGAACGTTGAAAACGGGCGGAGTATACGACAAACGTGTAGACGGTCACACCGATCAGGAATACATTGCTCGCAATTATTCGACTGATTACACCCCGAAAACGGCTAAGTAGCCCGGGATTAGATGAAATGAATTCTTCACGAATTCCATGTACGGAGAATCGAAGATGCCTCAGGGGCTAACGTCGGTATTTATCGAACCAGGGAAGCCGTTTGAACTTGAAATGCTTCCAACACCGGAAATTGAACCCGGTGGAATCCTGATTAAAAACACTGATGCAGTTATCTGCGGATCAGACCTTCACGTGTGGCGTGGCGATGGTGACGGCCCACCAATCTCAAAGCGACGATTGTTCGGTCACGAGTTCACCGGTGTCGTTCACTCGCTCGGCGACGGAATCGATACAGACTCTCTTCGCCGTAAGCTGAAAGAGGGTGACCGCGTAGCGTTTCCGTTCTTCTTCCCCTGCAACCGTTGCTACCACTGCATTCGAGGCGAACACCACGCCTGCACGTTCCGTGCACGCAATAATCATGTTGGACTGGACGCGTATCCCTATTGTGATGGTGGGATGGCTGAATATTTTTACCTCCGCCCCGGTCACTACTCCTACAAAGTTCCCGATGAGCTTCCGAGCGACGCGGTGCCACCGGTCAACTGTGCGCTGTCGCAGGTGCTGTTTGGACTTGAGCGTGTCAGAATCACGTTCGGGGACACAGTGGTAATTCAGGGTGCCGGTGGTCTCGGAATCTACGCAACCGCGTGCGCAGCAGAGCGAGGTGCCAGCCAGATAATCGTTATCGACGGACAACAGAACCGACTCGACCGAGCGATGAATTGTGGTGCGACGTCCACGATTTCCATGGTCGAGTACCCGACTGCGGAATCCCGCGTCGAGCGAGTGCGCGAGTTGACTCACAGCATCGGTGCAGACATCGTCGTCGAGGTCGTTGGAATAGCCGAGGCAGCGTACGAGGGGCTCGATATGGTCCGAAACAACGGTTCATATCTGGACATTGGAAACATCGGTGGCGGCAGCCTCACGATCCCGGCCGGGAAAGTTATCGGCAATCAGATCAAGTGGGTTGGTATCATGCATTACAACCCGTGGGTTATTGAAGCTGCCTTGCAGTTCCTCGTGAAGACGAAGGACAAGTATCAATTGATGGACGTCATTTCTGACAAGTTTGTGCTCGAAAACATCAACGAAGCCTTCGAGTTCGCCGAATGGCAAGGGAAAGATGATGGCACAAAAGCCCAGAGAGTCGCGCTAACTATGTAAATTCTGGTTTGAGATAAACAAAACAACGGCGGGATTTCTCCCGCCGTTGTTATTTGAGCGAACGATATTTACACTCTGAACTGCTCACGCAGGTCAGCAAATATTTCCTGAGTCTGAACAGTCCCAAGCAAAAGCGTGCTCGATACGTTCATCATCTGGTACCCCTCGCCAATCCATCGTCGAGCATCCCCAACATCGCCAAAGGTGGTCGCCAGGTACTTCCCCGTGCCTTTTATTCGTTGGCCCACATCAACCATGATGTTCTCAACCTTCGAGTTATGGATGTCGCCATTCACTCCAAGTGATGCCGAGAGATCGGTTGGGCCAACAAGCAAAACCTCGTATCCAGGAATAGCGAGGATCTCGTCTAGATTCTCGTACGCCTCCACACTCTCCATCTGGAGCATCAGAATCGTCTCGGCATTGGCGTTGTCGATAATGTCCTGTGCTGATACGCCGAGATACCCGGCAAAGAACGGTGCAATTCCCCGCATCCCAACGGGAGGATATTTGGCCCATTTAACTGCGTTTTTAGCATCGTCAGGAGTATCGATCTGTGGAACCATTACCCCCACGGCTCCAACGTCATATGCCTTCTTGATGTCACCTGGATTGTTGTACGGCACCCGTATTACAGGTGCACTGCCGTTCTCCCGACCCTGAACACAGATAGTCCCGACGGACTCTGTACCTTGAGGCGAGTGTTCTTGATCTATCCAAACCCAATCTGCGCCCGTCTGATAAATCGATTGGGCAACAAACGGCTCACGAGTAAACATGCTCGTGCCAAGAACTGGATTGCCAGAAGCTAGTTTCTGTCGAACATCACTTGGATACATTGTTGTTTGAACCTGACAATTACTGAGAAGTGGTGAGTCGCGGGCGCATCTTACGCCTTTTTCCAAGGTCAAAGGCGCGTCAGAACTACTCAGGTCGTCGAACTACCATCCAGAGGTGAATCTCTTTCTCGGTTTCACTGTTCGGATCATCCGAAGTTTCGACAACGTCAAATTCAATTACGAATCCTGACTCGACAATCAACTTTCTATATGTTTAAACGTCGAAGCTACTCCAGTACATCAAGGCACCGAACCAGTCCTTTTCGACCTGAAACTCTTCATCAGACTTCGGGAGGGTCACAACAAACAGACTACCCAGTTTGAGCTAAGAAAATATCGATGTGAACAGGCCGATCTGTGCAGTAGATAGCAACCCGTATCGAACCACGTTTTTCGGCATGTGAAATCTCCGATCATACGGTCGTAAGTGAAATCAAACTGGGTCGAGAGTGATAACAGTAAGCGCACGCTTCAAGCCGAGGAAGCCCATAGATCGCCAGATGCCACATGCCAGATGAACGAAGGTGCGAAACAACAAAAACCACGCGCTCAATCAGACGAACCTGCTTTTACACCCCGAACTGGTAGGACTTGCTGGGATCAACGACAAAGCGACTCCGCATTGCCGACCTGCCCAAGATCATTCGGTAAGCCATGAGATGACGATTAGCCAGCGTCATCTCCGCTTCGAACACCTCATCGCCCAACACCATCGTCGTGATAATTACCGGTCGAAGCTCTCGTTTTCCGTTCGAACTGCGTATCCATCGATGCGTCAGCACCTTGGCACTCACCCGTGTAGCGTCTTTCCGACTCCGTCGTCGGGGATGAATCTCGAACGACACCCATTCGCCGTCCTCTCGCTGACTGAAGCGCGGACGAAACGCGTGGATTGACGACGTTTGTGCTCCGGAATCAACCTTCGCTTTGACCCCGACAACGTCGAAATCTGGAAATGACACACGCTCACGCCAACCGATCACGATTGGATCACGTCGACGGCTTCTCGGAGGAGTCATCAGGCGGACACCTGCCCGCCCGGTTGCTGAGAATCGAGCCGGGTTTCTACGTGATCGATCATTAGCCCTGCAACGTCAATATTCGTAGCCGTTTCGATACCTTTGATTCCAGGTGACGAATTAACTTCGAGAACAAGCGGGCCGCGATTTGAGCGCAGGATGTCCACGCCAGCCATGTCAAGACCAAGCGCATGGGTTGCGGTTCGCGCTGTCTGGGTTTCGTTATCAGTCAGTTCTATTTGATGGATAGTTCCGCCCTGGTGCAGGTTCGATCGAAACTCACCGCCCGTCGAAACGCGTTCCATAGCTGCTACCACTTCATCCCCAATAACTAGGCACCGCACATCACGGTTATCTGCCTCTTTGATGAATTCTTGGACCAGAATATTTGCTTCGAAATGACGAAACGCGTCGATAATCGATCTGGCAGCAGATTTCGACTCAACAAGGACGACACCTACCCCTTGAGTGCCCTGTAACAGCTTCACAACGAGCGGTGGACCACCGACAGCATCGATCAGGCCGTCAATGTCCTGCGTTTTCTCTGCAAAGCCTGTATGTGGCATTCCGACATCGGTCCGAGACAAAATCTGGAGGGATCTCAACTTATCTCGTGACCTGCTTATCGCCTGCGACTCATTAGCGGTGTACACACCCATCATTTCGAACTGCCGAACTACCGATGTTCCATAGAACGTTCGCTTGGTCGCAATTCGAGGGATAACAGCATCAAACTCAAGTGCCTCGCCACGTAGCAGCACCTGAGGGTGGCGTGATGTGATGTTCATGTAACAGCGCAGGTAGTCGACCACACGCACGTCGTGACCTCGTTGCTCTGCAGCCTCGAACAATCGCCGAGTTGAATAGAGGCCGGGATCGCGTGACAGAATTCCGAGTTTCATGGCTACGAGGAACGTTCTTTCATGCGGGAGTGATCAACTTCGGTCAGGAAAGGTTGAATTTTGGCAATAAAATCCGCCAGTGTGTCATCGAGAGAACCACTGTTGTCGACCACAATTTTATTCTTGATAATCGACCAGTCCACCAGCTCTGCGAAACGGGATTTCACTCTCTCGATATCACCCTCAGTGATCACCATGTTCTCGTGGGGATCATCTTGCATACGCTGCTTAATGACGTCCGAATCTGCGGTCACGTGAACCAGGGTAATCTCTTCTGATTTTTTCATGATCGTTGATTCCCACTGGTGCTGCACCGTTTCTCGATCAAGACGGTGATCTGGCCCACCGTAGCCAAAGAACATCGGACCGTAGACCCCATCCTCTATAGCCGCGCCTATCATCATCACATCGTCCGCGTCCCAGCCGTGAGCGTGATAGTACAGACTGTGTCGCTGATGCATTTCCTTGAATTTCGGAGTGGCCTTAAGTAGCCATTCCTGCTCTTCCGGAGTCGAATCGTCGGGGTGACCCGAGGTGTGCGGGATCTTCCAATGGTCGTGAATCAACGAGAATCGAGCGCCCATGTTTGTGTCCAGCCAGTCGTCGATGGCATGGGCCAGTTTAGTTGTACCAACATATTCACAACCGACAAGTATCGCTCGCATGTTTCAACACTCCTAATAGATATAGATTTACTGCTGATTTTTTACTGATATCTCGTTACACAGTTCTGGGCTGTGAACTACATCGCAAGCCGTACACCGGCACCGACGGCAGAATACTACTCTCACTATCGCCGTTAGAAGTGAATCAAGGCAAACTCTCAAATAATTTGCAGGGCCTTATACAAGAAGCAATGATCAGATGATCAAAAGAAGTAGGGGGTGAGCGTCTACATCGCGTAATCCCACTTAAGATCTTTACCTCACCTGAACCTGAAGACACAGGCGGTGCTCAACAATCAGGAATTAATTATCAGCGATTGTGTCCCATTAGTGACATTTAACCGAAAACGCGCACTCACTTTGGTGCGCGTCTTCTAGTTCAAGTGGTGACTTTATTTTTGGGTACCACCCACTAATAAGCCGCGAGCGATTTTCGAGTTTCAGCTTTTGCGCTTATCCAGCGACTTCAGCTGTCCATTGATGGAACACCAGTGATCGTAAGACATTCACATCAGCACCACGTGCGCTTGCCGACACGATGTGTACGATGGTGCCCACATTTGACCAGTTCCGAGATACCCAGTTGTGGATACGCTCGTAAGTTTCTGGTTCAGCATCGTGTTTCATAGTGAGGGTTGTTTGTGAAAGTCAAGAATAAGCAGTACAGAAGCATCTGGCTTGATGATTCAGGCGTTAGTGTCAGCATCATCGATCAGACCGAGCTGCCTCATAGATTTGTAGTCAGACAACTATCGAAATTAGAAGAAGTCTCCGGCGCAATCAAGTCAATGCAGGTCCGCGGGGCACCTCTGATAGGCGTCACAGCTGCATACGGAATGTATCTGGCCATGCTCGAAGATCCTTCGGATCACGGGGTTGGAGCAGCGTATACATCGCTTATTGCAACCAGACCTACAGCCGTCAATTTGCGATGGGCGTTGGATCGGATGAAAAAGACAATGCTGATAGCCCCGGTGGAGCAACGGGTTGAAGTAGCGAAGCAGACCGCATCCGAAATGTCAGATGACGATGTGAAATTGAACGAATCAATCGGTGACCACGGCCTAGATCTTCTCAAGAAAATCAACGGCGAAAATGGCAGATACGGTTCTCTGAATATATTGACCCACTGTAACGCCGGATGGCTAGCGACTGTCGACTGGGGGACTGCTTTAGCACCAATTTACAAAGCACATGACGCTGGCATCCCGGTACACGTTTTGGTCGATGAGACGAGGCCGAGGAATCAGGGTGCCAGCATTACAGCCTGGGAGCTGGGCCAGCATGGTGTGCCTCACACGATTATTGCTGACAACGCGGGGGGGCATCTCATGCAGCAAGGCATGGTTGATCTGTGCATTGTTGGCAGCGATCGCACCACAGCTTCAGGCGACGTTTGCAACAAAATCGGCACGTATCTAAAGGCCCTTTCTGCACACGATAATGGCGTCCCCTTCTACGTAGCGCTACCCAGCTCGACGATCGACTGGACCATCTCGGACGGCGTCAAGGACATTCAGATTGAACAGAGAGCACCCGAAGAACTTTCATTGATCACGGGCATTCGAGAGTCCGGCGAGATAGTCAGCGTGCACATCTACCCTGAAGACAGTGCAGTCTCAAATTATGCCTTCGACGTAACCCCCGCACGGTATGTGACCGGACTGATAACCGAACGTGGAATTTGCGAGGCCACAGGAGAAAGTATGAAGTCAATGTTTTCGGATTTAGTCGATGGATAGCAAGTGGACAAACGCTGACATAGAAAAGCTGAAATCCCAAGATGCTTTTAGAGGGATCAACGATGACATCTCGCTGAGCGTCTATTGCACAAGATTGATTGGCGAAGATCCAAATCTAGTCCTGCACGGTGGTGGGAATACGTCTGTAAAAACCGTGCAAGAGGATCTGTTTGGCAATGAGATAGAGGTCCTGTGCGTCAAGGGCAGCGGATGGGACATGGCCGAGATACTTCCAGCCGGACTTCCCCCTGTTAAATTGGACCCGCTTCGACAATTGAAGTCGCTGGAGAGCCTTTGTGATGAAGACATGGTGAGTTACATCAGATCAAACCTCCTCAACTCCATGTCGCCGACTCCATCGGTCGAAACCCTCAGCCACGCATTTCTTCCGCACAAGTTCATCAACCACAGTCACGCCTCTGCAATTTTGAGTGTCACCAACCAGCCAAACGGTGAGCACCTCTGCCGAGAATTATTCGACGACAGCATGGGAATAGTTCCGTACATGATGCCGGGATTTGGACTCGCAAAGAAGACCTCGGAAGTCTTCGAGGAAAATCCTGGAGTCGATGGTCTCATATTGCTGAATCATGGGATTTTTACTTTTTCAGACGATGCTGAAGCTTCGTATCAACACATGATCGACGCGATTTCGACGGTCGAAAAAAGATTGCTCGATGGTAATAAACATGTGTTTATCTCCGCAACAACGCCTTCGAGATTACAACCGCTATCATCGGTGGCACCGATAGTCAGAGGCGTACTCATATCGCAAGATGAAAGGATCGGAACGGGAACGAATGCTCCTCAAAACAAGTTGATCTTGGATTTTCGAACCACAGATCAAATACTTGAGTTCGTCAACGGGAAGGAGATAGAACGATACAGCCAGCGAGGAGTGGCAACACCCGACCATGTAATCAGGACCAAAAACTGGCCGCTGGTACTTCCTTTTCCAAAAAACACGAAAACCAGAGATTTCCGGGAGCGAACCGAGCAGGCAACGAAAGAATTCCAACAAAAGTACGACTCTTATTTCCAGAGACAGGTGGAGAGCAGGAATCTGCAAAAGACCAGATTGGACTCGACGCCGAAGGTTGTGCTGGTGCCGGGTCACGGGTTGTTTGGTGTTGGGAGAGACCGAAACGAGGCCATAATCGCAGCTGATATAGCCGAAAGCTCCATTCAAACCATCACGAACGCCGAATCAATAGGCGAATACGAAACGCTAGATGAAGCTGATGTTTTCGATGTTGAATACTGGTCGCTCGAGCAAGCAAAACTTTCAAAAGCCAGTACGCAATCCCTCCTTGGGAATGTCGTTGCGATCACGGGCGGCGGCGGAACTATCGGTATGGCCATTGCTAACGAATTCAACAAACTTGGTGCCGAGATTGCGGTTCTGGACCTGAATTTTCCTGAAGAAGATCACCGATTTTTGCAACTCGAATGTGATGTAACGAACCAGGCCAGCGTCAAATCAGCCTTTGAAAATATCTGCGAGCATTATGGCGGTGTGGACATCGTGATTTCCAACGCTGGAGCCATGCATCTGGGTAGCATGGAAAATGTCAGCGACGAGACTTTGAGGGAAAGTTTCGAGATTAATTTCTTTGCGCACCAAACGGTCATGCAAAAGTCAGTCGAAGTACTGAAGCTCCAGAATGTCGGCGGAAACCTCTTGTTCAACGTTTCGAAACAGGCGGTTAATCCTGGCGCTGACGCCGGTCCTTACGGCCTACCCAAGGCGGCCACATTGGCTTTAATGCGTCAATACGCAATCGAAACCGGGAAATATGGAATTCGTGCTAATGCAGTCAATGCTGATCGAATTCAAAGTGGGCTTCTCACAAAAGAAATGATTCGTTCGAGGGCTGAGGCACGAGGTGTGAGCGAGGTGGAGTACCTCGCGGGCAATATCCTAGGCAAGGAAGTAACCGCAGAAGATGTTGCTAAGGCATTCACTCAACTGGCGTTATCCGAAAGCACCGTTGCGAATGTCATCACAGTTGATGGTGGGAATATTGCTGCCGCACTGAGGTGATTTTTCGAGAGCGAGCATCCACACAGGGTTCTGTCAGAACTCAGCGCGCTTGCTAGAAGTAAGGCGAGCTAAATGTGGCTGTATTCGATGGGTATCTGTGTTATTGGCCGGGCCGGCGCGATCGACGTTAGCGTGTGATATCGTGACCCGACTCTTGCCCGACGCGAGGTGCGAGCTACCGGGCAGCTGGTGATTGTCGCGTTGACCTAAGTTGCTTATCGAAAAAATGACCGGTAATTTGCCGCGTGACGCCTGATTTGAACCCAGCGAGTGCCAATTGCGATTTGGGAGCTCCGTCAATCGTCCAGAGAAGACATATTAAGAAAGTGCCAGCAAAATGACTTGGGTCCGCGTTAGTGAGGACGCCCCGTGGAGCAACAGAGACTCGATGGGCCATCTGGTCTACGACGACAAAATGTGGATCCTGGGAGGATTCGAGCCGGGACGCGTAAACGACGTGTGGTCTTCGAGCGATGGAGAAATCTGGGAGTGCGCGACCTCTGCGGCCGAGTGGCCTCCCCGGAACCTGCCCATCTGCTTGGTCTACGACGGTAAGATGTGGCTTATGGGCGGTTCCGATCAGATCCAACGAAAATCTGTTACATACAACGACGTTTGGAACTCAACCGACGGGCAGAACTGGAATCTGGTGACACCGAACGCGGCGTGGAGCGCCCGGAGTGCGGCCTCCTCGCTTGTCTTCAATGGGAAAATGTGGATCTTCGGAGGCATGGATGCGCCGTATGGCCGGGCCCACAATCATGACGTCTGGTATTCGACTGACGGAATCGGTTGGGAGCAGGCCACCGACTACGCGCCATGGAGCGATCGGGCCATGCATAGTTCTGTGGTTTTTGACAACAAAATGTGGGTCATCGGAGGCGGGGTTTACGACGAAAGTTATTATCGGAACACAGTCGTCAACTACAACGATGTCTGGTTTTCAACCGATGGCGAGAATTGGACTGAAGCAACAGGACACGCCGGTTGGCCTGCCCGAAGGTTTCACAGATCTGTTGTCTACGAAGACAAGATGTGGGTTATCGGCGGCAACAATTACGGGAACAGGAACGACACCTGGTATTCGAGTGACGGTGAACATTGGTCGAGATTGAAAAGCGATCAGCTGTGGTCCGTGAGGCACGAGCCGGCTTGCCTGGTTTACCGCGACAAGTTATGGCTGCTGGGGGGATTTGGGCAGGAGCTATACAACGATATTTGGACCTTAACGACGAGCCGGGAACAGAACAGGTGAGCACGTCCGAGGAAACGGTGTAGTGACCTTTCTTACCTTCACATCTCCCAGATCTCTGCTCGCACGTCAGGATAGATTCTTGACACCGGTTTCCCACGGGCGATCCATCTCGCCAGCGGCTAACTATCGGAAGGACCAGCAATGAAAGTGCTACTGGTTGGCGGGTCAGGGATGGTGGGTACATTCGTGACACCGTATCTGATGAAGCATCATGAACTGCGAGTGTTGGACACTAACCCGCCAAGCCATGACATCGAACACATACAAGGCTCGATCACGAATCCCGAAGACATCAGGCGCGCCCTGAGCGGAATGGACACCTTTGTGAATTTCGCGATGAGTCCACAGAGAGGAAGGGCAACGAGCCAGGTTGAAAATGACCTAGCCGGCAATTACCAGATTAACTGTCATGGATTACATCTACTTCTGTACTTGGCACACCAAATGGATATCAAGAAGGGCGTGCACACCAGTACCATGAGCGTCCACGATCAGAATCGGAATTGGTACCCGAACGAAGACGACATGTTGCTGGACTCGCCGAGTGCTTACGGACTGACAAAAGGTTTTGGAGAGCTCATTTGTCGTTACTTCGCCCGTTGGTTCGACATGAATCTGGTCGCCCTTCGAATAACGGGACCACTACCGCGTGATCGGTGGGTGGTCGCACGACGGAAGTCACCGGATTACAGCTCCGGATTCAGACTTTTCGTGACGGACGAAGAGGATCTTGCGAACGCTTATCTTGCCGCTCTTGAGCGCGTTAGCATTGGACACGGATTGTTTGACGCCTACTTCATAGCAGGCGATGAAAATGGAGAAGAGATGAACCTGTCGAAAGCGAAGCGAGACTTGAATTGGGAACCTCGTACTCAAGACAAGATTCAGACCTGAACAATTACTGTATTGCGAATCGCTGCCTCATCACCTTCTCTTGAGCGGTTCCGTCCCAAAGCGCGGCAGACACCAATCCGCGCATCGCACTCAGCAATACTTCGGTGCTTAGATGTTTGCCCCCCTTTGCGTCGAGCTGGTCTTTTACTTCTTCACACCCAGCGCATAATTCTGATGCACTGTATTCGCCAGAGACGATCCGTAAACCTTCTTTGAGATGTTACCGAGACGGTTCCGAGGCAATGCTCTCACCAAGATACTGCGACGCGACATCAATTGAACGTAATTAGTCTGGCAAGAAGCGATCTTTTACTATGCGTACCTACGCGACAAGCAACCGAATTTCTACGAGGGCGTCTCTAGTTCAATTTCAATAAGGCACGACATGAGGGACTCGAACCCCCGAACCTCTGGTTCGAAGCCATAT
>CAYTAO010000059.1:0-15851 GCA_964435915.1 uncultured Dehalococcoidales bacterium | reverse complement strand
GAATGAGCGCGGGATCGCTGCTCCGACAGCCCCAGCTTGCAGCGTCCCTCGCCCTGATCGCTGAAGGTGGCCAGAAAGAGTATTACGAAGGCAAGCTGGGTGATCGTATTCAGGCTGGACTTGCTGCTTCAGGCGGAATCATCAGTCGTGAGGAGCTGGCGGCTTATAGGGCAGAGTGGCAGGAGCCACTGACGACCAACTACCGCGGATTCGAAGTGCGTACCCCACCACCGAACTCTTCCGCGTTTCAAATTCTCGAAACATTGAACATTCTCAATAATTTCGACGAACTTCCGTACGGCTCTAGCGACACTCTCCACAAACTGGTCGAAGCCGTTTACATCGCAGCCGACGACCGAGCACAGTACGCCGGTGATCCCCGAGTCGGCGATATTCCACTCGATCGGCTGCTTTCAGCCGAGTATGCATCCGAAAAAGCCACCGGGATTAAAATGCTCGAAACGTCCGGCCCCCCGGCAGAACGTTGGGATCGCTCACGAATGGATCACCCGCCTGTTGGCGTAAAACCAGAGTTTGCGAGCGGACTTACGACTCACTTTGCAACGGCCGATGCCGAAGGTAACGTTGTGACGATCACGCAAACCCTTGGAGGAGCGTTCGGATCTGCCGTAACTGCGGGCGATACCGGGATTTTCATGAACAACATGAGCAAGTGGTTCGATATCGACCCCGATTCCGACAGCCCGAACCTGATCGGACCCGGAAAGCTGCAGGATTTCTGTATCGCGCCAGCCCAAGTATACGAGGGATCCGGCGAGAAGAAGATAAGAGTCTCGGTTTCTACTCCGGGCAGTTGGGGCATTCTGCACACCACGGCGCAGATGATGCACCACTTCATCGATGCAGGGATGAACATCCAAGAAGCGATCGAGGCTCCCCGGTTCCGACACTACGACACGGGCATGCTGCTGCTCGAAAACCGGTTCCCGCCACATATACGTGAGGACCTCGCCCGACGCGGCCACCAGGTGCACGTTGCGACCGACTGGCATAACGCAGTTGGCGGTGGTCAGGGCATCCAGTTCACCGAACACGGCACGATGCTGGGTGGAGCTGATCCACGACGAGATGGCGTCGCTATGGGCTATTAGGTGTGCCAGTGGCACATTTTCTGAGAAGTCGGATGGTAGATTTGCTATGTGATGCTTAGGATAAGTGCAGAACGTGTTAGCCCTACGAATATCGGAGGTAGAGGGTGGCTACTGCCGTAATGAGTTCAACGAATGACGATAGGATCGCGCAACGGCTGCATCTTACCCCGTTATTCTTTCTCCCCGAGAGAGAAGGTTAGGGTGAGGGGGAACGGCAACGCCAACAGGTGAAGGCCGTCTCCACTTCCCCGAGTCCACCGCCGAAGATCTCTCCACAGGGTCGAGAAATCGGGCTGGTGGCAGTGCAGAGCCGGATTTCGTTCAAAATTATTCAGCGTCTACGGCAACACAATTCAGGCAACTAATACCGAACTCGCAGAAAACGTAGCCTCGCTACCGTTGGACTCGACCGGTTACATCGCCTCCAGCAACTGCCATTACCTCTTTGACGCTGACGAGGTTGAAGTCGCCGTGGAACGTGTGCGACATCGCTGATGCAGCCACCGCAAAGTCAAGAACCTGTCGTGAGTCCCAGCCTTGCTGGTTCAGGCCGTAGATCATGCCTGCGCAGAACGAATCACCGCCGCCAACACGGTCGACGATTCGAACTTCGTATTTGTTGCCGATCAGAATCTCCTCGCCATCGAAGAAGATAGCACTCCAGCCGTTGTCATCGGCCGAGTGACTCTCTCGGAGCGTAATAGCGACCTTCTTGAACCCGAATTTGTCGAGAAGTTCCTGCACGACCGGTCGGTACGCCTCGACATCGATCTCGCCTGTGGTCACGTCTACGCCCTCAGCGGCAACTCCGAGACATTTTTCGGCGTCCTCTTCGTTGCCGATCGAAACATCAACGTGCTTCATCATCGGAATCATCGTTGCCTGCGCCTCTTCAGCGCTCCACAAATTCCCACGGTAGTTCATATCAGCGCTGACGGTAAGGCCAAGCTGCTTAGCTGCGGCCGCGGCCTCGTCACAGGCTGTGGCGGCGCTTTTCGAGATCGCCGGAGTAATGCCTGTGAAGTGGAACCAGTCTTTGCCAGCGAACACCTTCTCCCAGTCGACTTCGCCGGGTTTTAGTTCAGCAATTGCTGAAGCTGCACGGTCGTAAACGACCTTCGAGGCTCGCATGGCTGCGCCGGATTCGAGGTAGTAGGTACCGAGTCGTTTACCCTGTCGAAGAATCTCGCTGGTGTCGACTCCGAACTGTCGGATGTAGTTCACGCACGCCTGCCCGATGTCGTTGTCGGGTATGGCAGTTACGAACGTGGCGTCAACGCCGAACTGCGCCAGCGAAACTGCTACGTTACATTCGCCGCCGCCATAGGTGACTTCGAACTCACGAGCCTGTGTAAATCGCTCTCGCCGCATTGTTGCGAGGCGCAACATCACCTCTCCGAAAGTTACGACCTTGACCATGGTATCTCCGATACGTTTTCTTGAGGGATGAGCAGTTGCTGATAAAAGTGATTTCGTGATGACTATACAGACTATTGATCACCTTGAATGAAGTTGACTCGCGGGCTATGTCGACTCGCGTATCGACCTGATAAGGGCTACGGTGTCTTTGCTGCGTTGTTCGAGCTTGTCCCACGCTCCGTCTTTCAGAATATCCGATGAAACAAGCTTGGATCCCATTCCAACTGCGACTACACCAGCCTCGAACCACGGTCGAAGCGATTCTTCGGTGATGTCGACTCCGCCTGTTGGCATGATCGATGTCCACGGCATAGGAGCGAGAACGTCTTTGACAAATCCGTGACCACCGATGGCGCTGCCCGGGAAGGCTTTTACGATCTCGCACCCGAGTTCTTCTGCTACTGATATTTCTGAGGCTGTGCCGCACCCTGGGATGTAACCGACTTTCCGGCGGTTGCAGACCTTCGCTACATCGGGGTTGGTGACCGGTCCAACGATGAAACTGGCACCGGCACCAATGTACATCGAAGCGGCTCCGGCATCGAGGACCGAGCCGGCACCGAGAATGGCGTCGGGGAGCTCGGCGGCGCAGAACTTGTCGAGCGCGGAGAACACTTCCCAGGCGTGGTCGCCACGGTTTGTGAACTCAAGAACCTTGATTCCGCCATTTACACAGGCCTTTGCAATATTCTGTGCAACGGTGATATCGCCGTTGTAAAAAACGGGTACAACACCAATTTCGTTTACTGCGTTGAATGCCTGTAGCCGGGTGTATCTGGCCAACTCGGGGTCTCCTTAGAGGGTTCGAATAACAAATAGTCCGGCAGACAGTTTATCCGCGAATCGACAGGTATCTACTAATTGAGCCGTGAGATACCTGTGCACAAGCAGGAAGATGCTCAGCGGTCAGGGTTTTTGCTAATTTTCTATCATTCTGAACTCGTTTCGAATCCTGAGCGATAGGAACTAACTGGAAGGTATAACGCACCCGGCTGATTCGAACGGTCAGCGTTGTGTGTGCGCGTTCGGTCGAATTGAATGCAGTACCGCTGTTGAAAGAGATCCTGAAAATGGATTCAGGGGGCGATAATTTGGGTATTCACGATCATGGCTCGGTTGTTCGTATGGCAACGCCAAGGTTGGCGTGGCACCGGCACACCGAAGCCTCACTTAAGCAACTCAGGCAGCGACTCTCAATCTTTCAGACAACGCGCCTAAGACGTGAAATTTTCTATTTCGTGTAGAAGTTCGCCTGAGGCTGGAAATGAATCGATGTAGACGTTCGACCAGCGGATGACGCCTTCCTCGTCGAGGATGAAAACTGCCCTGCGCGAGTTCCCGCGCTCCTCATTGAACACGCCGTATGCCTTCGACACCTCACCGTGAGGCCAGAAATCACTGGCAACCGGGAACGGCACTTGACCGTCGTTCTCATCACCTGGCTCAGTCATACTTGCCACCCAAGCTTTTTGCACGGCGAGAGCGTCGCAGCTGATTTCGATCACTTCAGTGTTGAGAGCTTGAAACTCCATGTAGCTTGCGCGGAACCCGCGCACCTGATTCAGTCAGCCACCGGTAAAGCTGGCCGGATGGAATCCAATCACAACTTTCTTGCCGCGAAGACTAGACAGCTTTACGGCGCCCGAATGGGCGTTCAGCGTGAAGTCGGGGGCTTGGGTGCCCGGTTGAAGTGCCATGTGAAGTTCTTGCTCCGTATTTACGTAATCGCTTTTGTGATTCGCAATGTTACTCGTTGTCCCAGTTCCAGACACCCATGGCGTTGTCGCCAAGGTACTTTGCTGTTTCATCCGCTGTCAGCCAGTCGAACCCCTCACAAACAAGTTTGAGTTCATCTGCGAGAGATAACCAGCCGTTTTCGACCCTGTGATAGCCCGGATAACCGGTTCCCCACAGGCATCGTTCGACCCCGAAAGCTTCGAATGCCATCTTAATAACATCATGCATATCGGTGAACGGAAATTCGCCTTCTGAACGATTGTGAATATCCGAGATCTTCATCATCACATTGTCATGCTTCGCCAGTTCAAGTACTGGCTTGTAAACGTCCCAGCCGGGTCCCATGTTTGGCTCGGGGTACATCATGTGGTCGATCAGCCAGGTGATGCCCGGGTACTTCGCAGCGGCGTAGTCGAGCTGGTGGGCATGTTCGGGTCGATTGTGGATCTGGACAATGCCCGACCGATCCTCGATCGCCTTGAACATAGCGTAGTTTTCGGGGCGCTTGAGAATATCGACATCTGAGTAGTACTGGGGATGAAATCTGAACCCCTGCATCTTGCGTTCGTCCATCCAGCGCGCAGCGT
The DNA here is from genome assembly GCA_964435915.1 of uncultured Dehalococcoidales bacterium. Taxonomy (GTDB): domain Bacteria; phylum Chloroflexota; class Dehalococcoidia; order Lucifugimonadales; family Lucifugimonadaceae; genus Lucifugimonas. The sequence goes on along the minus strand of CAYTAO010000059.1, from coordinate 10,996 downwards.
CGACAGCGTTGTTGTCGTCCATCGGGTCGATAAGTCCCATCGAGACGAATCGATCCGAGTACTTGATGGCCGATGCGGCTACATATTCGTTGTCCCATGTTGAGAATGAAGTCTGAACTAGAACAGTCTTTTCCTGCTCGTGGGCGTCCATGTCCTCTAGTAGCAGCTCTGCATTGGCGTGGGCTTTCGGCTTCGAGGTGAAGTTGGGTGCGCTCGGGCCGATCGGTGCGATCGGGGGCAGTTCCCAGATATGAACATGGGTATCGACAATCATTCAGTTGAACCTCTTCGCGGTTTCGTGGGGCGTGCTAGAACCGACGAGAGTGTAACGCCACTTCCGAATGATATGCCAGTAACTTACATTAACGCTAAGTTGATATGGTCTACTCACCACGTGATGCAAGAGGCTAAAGGTACACGCTAGGAATGGCGCTCACATGCGCTGTGATTAATTATGAACAACCCTCCTTGGGGAGGAAGAAGGTTCGGTTGAGGGGGAATGTTGATGCTCGGCAGCTACTTCACCAGCCATCCAGCGCAGTATCGGCCTGCGGGCCGCCGTAGCCTCGTCAAGTCGAGTCACAGGTAGATTGTGGGGTGCTTCGAGAACCAGTTCAGGCTCTGAATCGATCTCATCATCGATCTGCCTCATCACTGCTATGAAGTGATCGAGCGTATCTTTCGACTCCGACTCGGTCGGCTCGACCATCAAGGCTTCATCGACGATCATCGGGAAGTACATGGTCGGGGCGTGAATACCGAAGTCCAGCAACCGCTTGGCAATGTCCAGACCTGCAACACCGCGCTTCTTCTGGCGAGTCGCCGAAAGCACCGTCTCATGCATGCAGTACCGGTCGGCGGCGAGGTTGTACTTGTCACGCAGTCGGGCCTGAATGTAGTTCGCGCTGATAACTGCGTTCTCAGAAACCGACTGCAGGCCCTCAAGCCCAAGCGCCTTGATGTACGCGTAAGCGCGTGCTGCAATCGAGAATGACCCATGGAAGCCGTTGATTGGTCCTATGGATTGTTCAGGTATTGCAAGGACATAGCCGCCACCTGCCTTCTCAGCAACCGGTTTTGGCAGGTACTTCGCCAATTCATCGCTGACCATGACCGGGCCGGAGCCAGGTCCACCGCCACCGTGCGGTGTCGAGAAGGTCTTGTGCAGGTTCGAGTGGCATATATCGACACCCAGATCGCCGAGCTTTACAAGCCCGAGCAGTGCGTTCAGGTTTGCGCCATCGGCGTATACCAGTCCCCCCGCGTCGTGAATAATCTTGGTTATTTCCAAAATATTAGGCTCGAATAGCCCCAGTGTGCTTGGGATTGTGAGCATGAACACTGCGGTTCGAAAATCGGCCAGTTCACGAAGGTTCTCAACATCAACATTACCTTGATCGTCAGAACGAACGGTCTCAACTTCAAGTTCCGCCATGGCAGCTGAAGCCGGGTTTGTGCCGTGAGCTGAGTCGGGAACGATAGCTACAACGCGCTCTGAGTCATTCCGGGTGTCGTGGTAAGCCCGGGCAATTAGCAGTCCAGCGTATTCACCCTGTGCGCCAGCAAGTGGAGCTAGTGAAACACCGGGGAGCCCAGTGATCTCGCCGAGGTCATCCTGCAGATTCTTTAGTAGGCGAATCGCACCCTGTACCGTCTCGTCGGGCTGCAGGGGGTGAATATCAGCCAAACCTGGCAGATTCGACAGTTCGTCGTTGATCTTAGGGTTGTACTTCATCGTGCACGAGCCGAGTGGGTAGAAGTTCGTGTCGATCGAAAAGTTTAGCTGGCTCAAAACCGAGAAGTAACGAATGACTTCAAGCTGAGATACCTCTGGCAGTTCGACGTCGTCTCTCAACAGGGCAGAATCAGGTAGTGCCTGCTCCGGTACGTCGGATTCGGGAACCGTAAATGCTTTACGTCCGGGTACCGAGCGATCCATGAGCAATCGACGGTCGATATCACCTGTGTTTACGGCAATTGTGTTGATCGTCACGATGCCGCTCCGATCTTGCTCAAAGCTGCAACAAATCTATCGATATCGGCCTTTGAACTCATCTCTGTTACCGCAACCAGCATGCCGTTATCTGAACGGTCGGAAATATCCAGCCCACCAATGATTTTCTGTTCGAGCAGTGCCGAGTTGATCTTCGATGGAGATTCAGGACATGTAATCACGAATTCGTGGAAGTACACGCCTGTTGAATCTACTGAGAACCCTGCAAGCCGGTCTATTTCCGATGCAGCGTAGTGGGCTTTCTGGTAGCAGAGATTTGCGAGGTCCTTCATGCCCTGCTTGCCCAGGGTAGCCGCGTACACAGTGACCATTAGGCCGACTAGCTGGGTACTTGTACAGATGTTCGAAGTCGCACGTTCACGCCGAATGTGCTGCTCACGCGTCTGAAGCGTAAGGGTGTATCCAGTTCGACCCATCGTGTCGGTCGTACGGCCAATTATCCGACCCGGCATCTGCCTGATGTGTTCCTTCTTACAAGCGAACAGGCCAACATACGGGCCACCGAATGCCATCGGAACACCCAGTGGCTGTCCTTCTGCCGTGACGATATCTACATCGAAATCACCTGGCGGCCTGAACAGACCGAGTGCGATCGGGTTTACGTGAACAACTGAGAGAGCGCCGTTGGCGTGTGCGAGATCGGTGAGCCGTTCTACATCTTCGATTTCGCCGAAGAAATTTGGGCTCTGGGTACCGATACAGGCCAGATCGTCTCGAATTTCAGTGTCCTGAGGATCGATGCTCACTATCTCGATGCCTTGGTATTTGGAGTACGCGAGCAGCGTTTCGGGCAGGCGTGAATCTGCGCTTGCAAGCACACCAATTTTTGTTCGCTTGGTCACCCGGGCAGCCATCAGACACGCCTCAGCAAATGCAGTTGCCCCGTCGTACATTCCAGCGTTGGCAACACCCATTCCGGTTAGCTGACAGGTCACTGTCTGAAACTCGAATCCGACCTGCAGAGTGCCCTGTGCTGCTTCTGGCTGATACGGCGTGTAGGCGGTCACGAACTCACCGCGTTGCAAAATAGATCGCACGGTCGAGGGAATATAGTGGTTGTACGAACCTGCGCCAAGGAACGAGATGTACCCACTCGATGATGAAACATTTTCAGCTGCGATCGCGCCGAACTCCGCAGAAAGCTCTTGCTCTGATAGTCCGGGCGCAAGATTCAGCCTGGGATGACGATGTTCAGCCGGAATATCACCAAGTAGGCCGTCCAGTGAATCGACACCGATGACGTCGAGCATCTCGGCTCTTTCAGAATCTGTTGATGGGATGTAGGGGTGATTAGCTGAGGTGTTCACTGATGAAGGCATTTGAAGTGGTCGTTACTCCAAAGTCGCTTCGTAGGTCGCCGCATCCATCAATTCATCGAGTTGAGCGGTGTCGCTAATCTCGACTTTGATCAACCAGCCCGAGCCGTAGGGCTCTTCGTTGACTGCCTCTGGCCTGTCGGTAGCTTCGGAGTTGACCTCGACGATCTTGCCTCCGACTGGTGAAAAAAGATCGCTTACAGCCTTTACCGATTCGATCTCGCCGAACTTGGCGAACTGTTCAACGTCGGTTCCAGCTTCCGGTAGATCTACGAACACGACATCACCGAGTGATTCTTGCGCAAAAACGGTCACACCTACTTCAGCGATATTTCCGTTCATTCGCACCCATTCGTGTTCTTTTGAATATTTTAATTCTCCCGGGTACATTTACGGTCCAAATTTCTTTTCGTTTCTAGAGGTCTGATTCAGTTACAACAAATCGGTTTGGTGAGCGAACTAACCGCGTTTATAGAAGGGCATATCAACGATTTCGGCTTCAACCGGTCGTCCACGAACGTCGATGACTATCTGGGTACCGGTTGCAGAGTACTTTTTCTCAACGTAGCCCATGCCAATACCACCGTCAACAGTCGGTGAATACGTCCCTGAGGTCACGGCACCTATTAGGTTCGAATCCCCTGTTCCAGACGCTCCGCTGCTAAGTATGTTCAAACCAGACCTCGGGATACCCCGACCAGTCATTTTGAATCCGACAAGCGCACGTGCTTGCTGTTGCGTTGAAAGCTGTTTTAGGGCGAGTCCGGCTATGCATCCGGGAGCCTCAAAATATACAAATCTCCCGAAGCCCGCTTCAAACGGATTGGTGTCGGTCGAGAGGTCGTTGCCGTGGAGCGATAAACCCGCTTCGAGCCTTAGCACGTCTCGGGCGCCCAGTCCGGCCTCAACCACACCGGCTGCTCTAAGTGTCGACCAGAGTTTTACACCCTGATCGGCTGTCACGATGATCTCAAAGCCGTCTTCGCCCGTGTATCCGGTTCGGGCGAGAGTGGCGGGAATCCCGTCCACTTCGGCTTCACCGATACGAAATCTCCGAATCTTGGAGGCTACGTCTCCGGTAAGACCGTCGATGATTCCAACTGCCTCGGGACCCTGAACAGCGATCATCGCTGTGTCGTCGGTAATCACGTTCATTGTGAAGCCCGACGATCTCCTCAGGTGGGGGTTTATCCAGTCCATGTCGGCATCGGTGTTGCCAGCGTTAATTACGAGCAGGAATTTCTCGTCGGTAACTCGATAGACCATTGCGTCATCGATGATTCCGCCGTTTGCGTTGCAAATAAAGTTGTACTTCCCGCGACCAACTTTGAGAATTGGTAAGTTCGCTGAAAGAATAGTCCCTAAAAACGACTCAGCACCGGGCCCTTCGAACTCGAGGCGACCCATGTGCGACACATCGAACATACCCGCCGAGTTCCTAACCACTCTGACCTCGCCAATGATCCCGTCCGGGTATTGAACCGGCATATCCCACCCACCAAAAGACACCATCTTTGCATTCGATTCGACATGTGTGGCGTGGAGGACGGTCATTTTCAAGCTCTGGCTTTGCGATTCAGAGGTCAACATCAACTCCGGTCAGGCGCGGTTATTCGATCACATTTCGCGAGTACGTTTTGGCTAGGACAGGCAAAGGGATAAAACTCTGCTTGCGTTACGCTATTGATTCAAGTACGACAAGGGCTGCGTTGAATATTAACCACAATCAACCAGAAATAACGGAAATGCCAGAAGAAATATCAGCACGAAAAACCTTCTCATCTCTTATTCCGTTACCTCTGGGATCACCCGCGGCTGTACGGGTGGGCGACAGATTCTTCACGCCAGGCATAGTTTCTGATCGAACGGGCGGACTTGAATCGGAGTCACACCGAGTCTTCCAGCTGATCGCAGAATTGCTAAGACGCGCCGGTCTTTCTACGGGTGATGTGGTTAGAACTCGGATCTGGCACATTTCGAAAGACGGTGGTGAATCTGAAGCATTCCTGAGAGTGGTACGTGGTGTGATCTTCAGCCATCCGGGTCCTGCCTTGACCATTGTTCAGGTCGAGCGACTGCCCGGTGGGGTCGAGGTGGCCGTTGAACTGGAGGCGATCGCCGACAGCGCAGATGATTCGACGAAGTACGAGCCTGACTACGAATCGTCGAGTTCTATGGCCGTTAAGGTTGGTGGCGAACTATGTACAACAGGGCTTCGAGGCGATCCCGGGGTAGACCGGGACACGCAGGTTGGTCAGGCATTGGAGAATACAACCGGACTTGTGAAGCGAGCCGGCATTGGGGTTGGAGATGTCGCTTCGACGAGGCATTTCATGCGCCATGACGTGCAGTTCGAGTCCGATCCACCTACATGGTTGGCATTCAAAGCACCATCGAAACCAACATCTGTGGGAATCCCCGTTTCGGGTGTTGGTGGGGATGGACAGGTCGTTTCTATCGAATTGTAAGTAGTTGCGGGGGCTGCTGACAGGCGAAAAAATCTCCGCACCGGACGCACTTTCGAAATTGAGCGCAATTACTGTCGGGCTGTACTTATCGATGGTGGTGATGTGATCTACGTGGAGGGAACAACTTCTCTAATACCCGGAGAAATCATCCAGCACCCTGACGAGGTTGGGGCCCCAAGTCGGCGACACACTCGAAATCATCAAATGGGCGATCTCGTCCACACCCGTACTTACATTGTCGGCGGTGACTATGAGATTTCTGAGGCTTTTTCAGCCCTTAAGCGAGCACTTCCAGAGCACCGGGTAGCAAACACGCTAGTCGGTGTGCCGGTGCTTGGACGCCCTGGAGTGGTTATCGAGATCGAGGCGCGGGCCGTTAAGGCTCGTCGCTGAACAGTTCTTCCCACATCGGAATGGTGCCTGGCTGCGATTGCACTTGGAAGAACGGATTGCTTGCCCGTAGCAACCGAGCATGATCTGTATCGGTGGAATTCAGAGTCGGCGCTCTGTGCCCTTCGGCAAGCGGCGAGCCACCATTGACACCTGTGAGTTTCAAGGGGGGGGCTCCGCCGACTTCAAGCCCTTTCGAGTGCACCCCAACCCTGAAGCGACCCAGTCCGTCCAGATCGATAAGTGAACCAATTCCCGCGAGATCCTCTTGCGAATCGCTTATGGATACATCTTTCCGTGAAGAAAGATCGCTGATCTCACTCAGGAACCCCTCTATACCGAGGTTCGATAGGAACTCTTGCTGCGAAGGCTTACCAACACGATGAATCCCATGAACCATCAATGTGTGGTCCACAGTGGTGAAATCAACATGGGCTGTGATGTCCTGTGTGCCGATACGCCGTAAAGGATTTTGGCCAAGGGTGTGTTGGTGGTAACAGCGAAGCGATCCATCGATGCGCGACGGCCTATAGAGTTCAGGTCGGTCATAACCGTAGTCGATCGTGATCACGTACCCACGTTCAAGCGTTGCGGAGACTGAGTCGGACCAGTAGCCGATCCTGAGATTCACTTCGCCTCGATACCCATCTGGGAGTGAACTCAAGAACGGTTCGACCCGGGCTGTAATCTCCGGCTCGCTAACGTCTCCGACGGTTTCCGCGAACTGCCCGTCACGGTAGTCGACGAAGATTTCCTTCACCTGACTGTTTTGAACAATGAAACGGTTCACCGGGTGTGCGTCGATCAGTTCGTTCGAAATCACACACCCTATAACCCCGACTGGGAGCGCCGAGTTGTCGGTCACTAGTTCTGAACCTGCAGGTGGGACAATGTCGGTCGAAATATATGACATGGCTTTCGAAAACTCGGGGAGTTCATTCTGCACATACTCAGTGATGTCGGATTCCAACACGCCATTGCCCGCTCCCATTTCCACCACGATAAATTCGTCTGGTGATCCGAGATTCCTCCACATTTCGTCAAGTTGAAGCGCCAGTAACGCCCCGAACGCCGGATGGGTGATAGGACTGGTGTAGTAATCGCCATCGGTCCCAACCGGCGTCGATCCGGGCTGGCGTCTCCGCCTTGGGTAGTAGCCGTGCTGCTCGTCGTACAGAGCAGCCTCCATGAATGCCTCAAACGTGATTGGACCATATCGAACGATGTGATCGATCAGTCGTTGTTCAAGTTCGCTATGTGAAGTTGAAAATGTCATTGATTCCACAAATAAAAACGGGGCGCACAAAGCACCACGAAATCATATCTGTCGAATAGGACTAAGTGACTAACGGTCGCCGATCGGAACGTATTTTTGCTCGCGGTTACCCGTGTACTGCAGGAGCGGTCGAATCAGTATGTTGTGTTCAAACTGCTCGACGACCTGAACCGTCCATCCAGGAATTCGGCCAACCGCAAAGATCGGAACGAACAGATCCTGCGGTACGCCGTTGAGGTAGTAAATAACACCGGCGAAGAAGTCGACGTTTACGTGGATGCCACGTCGTGCGTATGGCTTCATCGCGTCGACCACAGCTTCGAGGATCTGGTACCACTCGGGCTGACCCATCTCTTCACTGAGGTTCTTTACGCCTTCGCGCAGGTGCCTTGCTCGTGGGTCTTCAGCCTTGTAAACGCGATGGCCAAAGCCCATTACGCGTTCACGGTTTGTTAGAAGATTGTGCACATAGTCGGCTGCCCTGTCTGCCGTGCCAATATCCTTGGCCATCTGCATCACGTTCTCGGCAGCTCCACCGTGTGATGGACCCGAGAGTGCTGCGATTCCCGCTGTAACTGCGCCGTGAATGTCGGCTGCGGTTCCTGCGACAACACGAGCCGTAAATGCCGACGCGTTCGAACCGTGGTCGGCGTGGAGCACGAAGTCTTTGTCCATCAGGGACATTGTCTGCGCACTTGGCTCCTTGCCGTCCATCATGTAGAGAAAATTACCGGCGTGGTTCATCGTTGTGCTGGGCTTCACGGGGTCTTTACCCTGGCGAATGTTGTGGTGTGCCATCACGATGGCCGGCACCTGCGACGTTAGCCGGTTGCCTTTACGAATCGTTGCCTCGGCTGAATTGTCCGTACGATCGGGATCAAACGATGCCAGTGCAGAAACGGCGGTCCGGAGAGCATCCATCGGGTGCGAGTCTTTGACCAACTCGATCACATCGAAAATCTGTTCAGGAAGTTCACGAGCAGCCTTTAGCTCCATGTCGAACTCGTCCAGCTCAGCCTGCGTCGGTAGTTTTCCGTGAATGAGCAGATAGCCGGTCTCTTCGAAAGTCGAGTGCTCGGCAAGTTCATTGATGTTGTAGCCCCTGTATTCAAGGACACCCTCTTTACCATCGATGAAAGTGGTCTCACTCCTATCGAAGTAAACGCCTGTCAGCCCTCTATGAATTGTGATGTCGCCGGATGTCATTTGGGGTTACTTGTCCATCGTCGCGCCTGCGTGAGGCGTTGTTATATGAAGTGGGTCGTTAGCTGAAAAGTGCAGGAAGTACGGATTCCACATGCTTTTTAGGCGATTGTGCAAGCTGTAACAAGCCGTTCGAGGCTACACCGCGCGCAGTAGGCCGTCAAATTGACGGCCTACTGGTTTTCGTGAGGTTTTTTATGGGCGAAATTACTAACTTTTTCCGACGACTTACGACTTATCAGTAATCTGTTTCAGGAATTTCTTTACGAGTCCGTCAGCAGACATTGGATCGAGATTTTCACCTGTACGGGTCCGCACTGCAACCGTTGCAGACCCGACTTCCCGGTCTCCCGCGACAAGCATGTATGGCACTTTTTGAAGTTGTGCCTGTCTGATCTTCGAGTTCATTCGGTCGTTCGAGTCGTTTACTTCAACCCGAATTCCTGCAGCAGTTAACTTCGCACCGACTTCGTGACAATAATCGTTGTGGCGATCAGCAATCGGCACAATTACGGCCTGAACAGGAGCAATCCACAGCGGAAAAGCACCGGCCAGATGCTCGATCAACACGCCAAGGAACCGCTCGAGTGAGCCGTACATCGCACGGTGGACTACGACGGGTCGTTGGCGAGTACCGTCTTCGGATACATATTCAAGGTCGAATCGCTCGGGCAACGAGAAATCGAGCTGAACCGTGCCTAATTGCCAGTCACGGCCAATAGCGTCGGGCACGAATATATCTATCTTGGGTCCGTAGAACGCGCCTTCTCCAGCCTCTGTACTGTATTTCTTACCGGTGCTATGGAGAATTTCGGTTAACGCCGCCTCAGCCTTGTCCCACATTTCGTCTGATCCAACCCGTTTTTCAGGTCGCAGCGATAGTTCGAAACGATAGTTTGCAAATCCGAGAGCCGCGAACGACTCGTCCACCATGTCGAGGAACGAAAGGACTTCACTCCCGATCTGGTCCAGCATGCAGAAGATGTGGGCATCGTCTTGAACGAACGATCGAACACGCATCAGGCCATGGGTCACACCTGAACGTTCGTTGCGGTGCAGGCGTCCGAAGTCTGCCCACCGCATCGGCAGTTCACGGTAACTGTGCGAATCAGCGAGGTACATCAACGCGTGCGCAGGGCAGTTCATTGGCTTCACGCCAAACTCGCGCTCGTCAACATCAACGAAGTACATGTTCTCTGAATACGCCTCGAGGTGGCCCGATCGTGCCCACAGATCGGTGTTGAAGATCTGTGGAGTCATCACTTCCTCGTAGCCGTACTTCACGTACAGCTCTTTGACATAGTCGATCAGGCTGTTCATTACTTGGGCGCCCTTTGGCAGGAAGAATGGACTGGCAGGAGCGAGAGGGTCAAAGAAGAACAATCCAAGTGCACGTCCGAGTTTTCGGTGATCGCGCTTGTCGGCTTCTTCGATTCGCTTCAGGTAGGCCTTCTGAGCGTCTCTGGACTCCCATGCCGTGCCGTAGATGCGCTGCAGCATGGCGTTCTTTTCATCGCCACGCCAGTACGCTCCGGCGGTCGATAGCAACTTGTATGCCTTGATATCGCCGGTGCTTTCCATGTGCCCACCCCGACAGAGATCTTCGAAGGCGCCATCCGAGTGGCTGCAGAACGTCACACGTTCGTCTGCCGGGATTCCTTCAAGAATCTCGACTTTGTACTGATTGTCTTTCACGAGCTCGAGAGCTTCATCCCGGCTCGTCTCACGTTCAACGAACTCGGTATTGGCTCGAATTGAATTTCGCATTTCGAGTTCGATCTTTTTCAGATCGTCAGGCGTGAACGGCTCTGAAACTGCGAAATCATAGTAGAAGCCGTCCTCGATCGATGGTCCGATGGTGAGTTGGGCATCTGGAAAAAGCGTGGTTACGGCTTCGGCGAGAACGTGTGCCGTTGAGTGGCGCAATCGATCGCGGTGATCCTGTTGTTCCGCGGGCGATAGGTCTTTGAATTTAACTGCCATGGCGACAGGCTCCGTATATACGAACTTCCATCTGAATCATGCCGGGGTTCGCTGTGCAAATTTGGACACGCAAAAACTACTGCGTATCAAAGAGGAAGGAGGCGCGTCGCTGGGCGAGTGGGCGGCGCGCCTGCGTAGTGGGGGTGCTGCGCCCGTCAGACGGGCTGCACTCCATTGTGTCGCGCTTACATACCGAAAGGTGAAATGCACCGTTGTCTGGCTCGATCGAGAAATGTATTTGCGACTTGCTGCACATATAACAACTATATCCACTATGGCACTAAAGCTAAAGTGGTGGGCGGTACAGGACTTGAACCTGTGACCTCGTCGATGTCAACGACGCGCT
>CAYTAO010000058.1:0-16072 GCA_964435915.1 uncultured Dehalococcoidales bacterium | reverse complement strand
ACCGTGTTGTAATGATCGATCTTCTCGCCGGGCAGGTTCAAGGGTGCTTCCAGGTGCCGGGCGACGAACTGACCGCCATGCCAAGGCTTGTCGAAAACTTCGTTCAGCGTGATCTCGATGAACCTGTGGTTGTCGCAACCGACATCGGTATTGCAAAGAAAGCACGTTATTTTGCCGACTCGATCGGTGCACCACTCGCAATCGTTGAGAAACAACGTATCGGAAACGATGACAAGGTCGAGACTATGAACTTGATTGGTGATGTTGCAGGCCACCCTGTAATTCTTTTTGATGATGAGGTCAGCACGGGCGGAACCATGATTGCTGCTGCCAACGCGATCACCGGACAGGGCGCCACCGACATCTATGCGGTAGTTACGCACGGTGTGCTGCCAGGTGACGCTTCGGCCCACCTTGCTGCGATTCCATATATCAAAGAATTAGTAATAACCGACACGGTGCCCTTGTCTAAAGACAAAGTAAACTCAAAAATCAAGGTAATTTCAATTGCACCGCTTCTTGGAGAAGCAATTAGACGAATCCACCAAGGTCGCTCAGTCGGAGAACTGTTCAATTAGCAACTGTTGAACGGTTAGTAACCCTGAACTGGACGCGGCCTGTGGTGAGTCAGTAGTCGGATATGTTCAAGATCTTCCATAAACTCGTTGGCGATTCCAACGAAAAAGCCCTCAATGATATTCGCCCGATCGTCGATGAGATTAACGAACTCGAGCCTGAATTTGAAAATTTCAGCGATGAGCAGCTGAAAGGCGTTACAGCGGTTTTACGTTCTCGCTACGAGCTGGGCGAAAGTCTCGACGAGCTACTTCCGGAGGCATTTGCTGCTGTCCGTGAAGCGTCGAGACGTACTATCGGTATGCGCCACTTCGATGTTCAACTTATTGGTGGAATCGTTCTCCACCAGGGCAAAATCGCCGAAATGCGCACCGGTGAAGGTAAGACTCTTGTAGCGACACTACCGACGTATCTCAATGCGCTTACAGGTGAAGGTGCCCACGTAATCACGGTGAATGACTACCTCGCCAAGCGAGACGCGGGTTGGATGGGTGCAGTTCACCACTTTCTTGGACTGACGATCGGATGTCTGCAGAACAGCTCATCGTGGGTTTTCAACCCAGACGCACCGCTAGTGGGTCGAGAGGGCAGTGCAAGCGACGAAGATGAAAATGCCGATACGGCTCCGCCTGTCCGATTGCCGGAAGACAACTTCCAGTCCGGTACGAAGCGAGAGGCGTATGCCAGTGATATCACGTTCTGTACGAACAATGAGATTGGCTTAGACTACCTGCGCGACAACATGGGCGAAGATGCAGAACGACGAGTTCAGCGTGGGCGTATTTATGCAATAGTCGATGAAGTAGACAATATTCTCATCGACGAAGCTCGAACCCCATTGATCATCTCCGGACCGGCTCGCGAACAGAGTCAGGAATACCGTCGATTCGCTCAGATTGCGAAAAGGCTTAGCCCGGATGTTCACTTTGAGATCGAGGACAAACGAAAGACAATTATCCTGACTGAAGAGGGCATTGTCGCAGTTGAGAAGGAACTGAAGGTCGAGAACCTCTACGCTCCGGAAAACGACGTACTTTCTCACTTTACGGAAAACGCCATTCGCGCTCAACACCTCTACTCCCGAGATCGGGAGTACGTCGTGCAGGGCAAGGACGTCGTCCTGGTTGATGAGTTCACAGGTCGCCTAATGACAGGTCGCCGATTCTCAGACGGGATGCACCAGGCTCTTGAGGCTAAAGAGGGCGTCACTGTTCAGCGCGAATCGAACACCTACGCAACCATCACACTTCAGAACTACTTCAGAATGTACTTAAAACTCGCTGGTATGACCGGTACGGCGACCACTGAGGCGGAAGAGCTAGACAAGATATACAAGCTTGAGGTAGTCGAGATTCCGACCAACCGTGATACGCAGCGAATCGATCGCGGCGACTACATTTACATGACGGAAGAAGCAAAATGGGACGCTATCGTTGAGCGTATCACTGAGCTTCACCATGATGGTCGACCCGTGCTCGTTGGCACTACCAGCATCGACAAATCAGAGCTGCTGGGTGATTTGTTGAAGAAAAAACGCATACCTCACAACGTTCTCAACGCCAAGCAGCATGAGCGCGAAGCGAATGTCATTGCGGAAGCCGGTAAAGCTAGATCGGTTACTGTAGCGACGAATATGGCAGGTCGGGGAACGGACATCATTCTTGGCGGTAATCCGGACGTCACGGTGGCATCCGAAGCAGGCTGGCAGAATGACCACGACACGATTATCCAGAAGGGTGGCCTGTTCGTCCTCGGAACTGAACGACATGAATCCCGCCGCATTGACAACCAGCTGCGTGGTCGATGTGGTCGCCAAGGCGACCCCGGTGAAACCCAGTTCTTCCTTTCAACGGAAGATGACATTGTTCGACGTTTCGGTGGTGATCGAATCAAAGGTGCGATGAACCTGTTCCGATGGGAGGCCGACGTTCCCATTGAGAACAAGATGGTCTCTAAATCTGTAGAGACCGCGCAAACGAAGGTGGAAGCGCAAAACTTCGAAATTCGAAAGTATCTGGTCGACTACGATGACGTCGTAAACACGCAGAGAGACATCATTTACCAGCTCCGCGATAAGGTCATCGACGGAGAGGATTTGCGTCCGACCATATCTGAATATCTTGAAGAAGAGGTTCGACTGATAGTCGCAGATCGAATCACCGGTGAAAACGAAAACTACGATGTTGACGGTCTTTACAGAGAACTGCTGACGGTTTTCCCTACTACTGAGGCTTTCCCGACCAAAGACGATGTCTACGACATGCGTCCTGACCAAGCGGAACAGGCGTTTGTTGAAATAGTTGAGACCATCTATGACAAGCGAACGTCCGAGTTCGGTGGTGATCTACTAAACAAACTTGAGCGTACGATCATGTTGCGGACAATAGACGAACACTGGGTTGAGCACCTGACGTCGATGGACAACATGCGACAGGGAATCGGTCTCGAAGCGGCTGGACAGCGCGACCCGCTGGTTGCATACAAGCGGAATGCATTCCAGATGTTCACGTCGCTAGATGCGACTATCAAGTCGACCATCGCAAGGACCATCTTCCGTGTCGCCATGACCCAACAGGCTGCACCAACGCAGGTGCTCGAAGTCAATGCCACAAAGGATGATTCAGACGTGTCGATGCAGAGGGCAAACACCGTAGCCAACCAGAAATCTGTGATGGCGAACGTCAACTCCGGGCACGGTAGCCAGACTGGCGGAAGCAGCCTTGCCCAGGTGCCGACGCACACCCCGGATGGCCGTAAGTTATCCAGGGCGGAACGCCGCAAGATTGAACGAGCGCAGCGCAAGCAGGCCAAGCAGTCCACCGAGTAGCTCACTTGTAGTGGTTGCGCCCCCATCCATGTCATTATGAACTCGATTCCGAATTCCTCTCGACCGAATAACATTTTTCATTCGCAGCTCGGTAACTCAACATTCTGACCAACTTCCTCACTCAGACGGGAACCAGGTGACGCGCGGTCGTATACCCACGCGATAACCTGTTGTGCATGGACAACAACGCCATTTCTAAAGTGTTCGCCGATGTCGCCGTTCTAATGCAGGCGAAGGGCGAAAACGTTTTCAAAGTACGCGCTCATTCGAAGGCGTCTGACGAGATAAAAAGCCTGCCGTACCCAATAGCTGAGATAGCGGACGATACCGATCGACTTCGTGAAATTCCGGGTTTTGGAGATGCGATCGTTGAAAAGACTCAGGAGCTAGTTCAAACTGGTCGTCTTGGACTGCTGGAGAGTCTTCTTGAGGAGCTTCCCGATGGCGTGTTGAAACTGGTGCAGATTCCCGGGATCGGTCCGAAAACCGCTGTAACCGCTGCGCAGAAACTCGGAATTAGCACGTTTGAACATCTCGCCGCTTCTATCGAATCGGGAGAGTTCCAGTTGCTGCCGAGAATCAGCAAAAAAGGTGCGGTATCGATCCTTCGACATGCAAACATGCGGATCGAACAGGGCACTCGAATTGGGCTTGGCCCGGCAACAGAGATTGCCGCCTGTGTTATTTCCGAACTGGAGTCGTGCTGCCCCCATATTACGCGTATTCAAGTGGCAGGGAGCGTTCGTCGTGCAGCCGAGCTAATAGGTGATATCAACATAGTCTGCGCCGTGAAAAACGATTCAGGGAAAGCATCAGTTATCGACGCGTTTACGACGCTCTCGAACACCCAGGACGTTTCGAGCCGCGATGATTCCAGCGCCACGTTCGTAGATCGGTCGGGGATGGGTTTTTCTATAAAGGTCGTTACCGAACGGGTCTGGGTGGGCGCGCTAGTGTACGCCACAGGATCGATCTCGCACGGCACTCGACTTGAAGAATTAGCTAAGTCACGCGGGCTTGTGCTATCTGAGGATGGCCTGTTTGAATCGGGAAACTTGGAAACGCCGGTCGCATTGAATACCGAACACGACGTTTACGACCGATTAGGACTCAGTTTTGTGCCACCAGAGATGCGGGAGGATACTGGCGAAATCGAACTCGCAGAGACGAGCGATTTTTCGCAAATACTCAAACTGGATATGATTCGCGGCGATCTCCACTCCCACACCAACTGGTCTGACGGTCGCTACGCGATGGAAGATATGGTGGCCGCAGCGGCGAAGCGAGAGTATGAATATCTTGCTATTACCGATCACTCACCGAGTGCTACCGTTGCCAACGGCCTGAAGCCCGACATGCTGCTGGCACACAACAATGCCGTTAGAGAGCTTGCAGAATCCGCCGGTCTGAGGCTGCTCACCGGTACCGAGATGGATATCAAGCTCGACGGCTCGCTTGACTACAGTGATGAACTACTTGCGGATCTCGATATCGTGATTGCTTCGATCCATTCAGGCATGGATCAAGACGAGGTGACCATGACCCAGCGCGTGATCGATGCGATGGAGAGCCCGCACGTCGATGTGATCTGTCACCTCACGGCGCGTCTAATGGAAAGACGAGCGCCCGTAATGATGGATGTTGGGGCCATTCTTGAGGCAGCAGTCCGTACGGGAACTGTGATGGAAATAAATGCATCGCCCGATCGACTCGATTTAAACGCCGAACACATACGGCTGGGGGTCGATCTGGGTGTACTCTTTGCAGTGAGCACGGACTCACATCGAACCTGGCAGTTTGAAAACATGTCGTATGGTGTGAGAACAGCGATCAGGGGTTGGGTCGAGTCAAATCGGGTTATCAACGCCTTTCATTACGCGGAGCTGATGGCATTTATCATGCTCCCGAAATCAGAACGCTACGCATTCAATAAGTCCCGTGGTTAGCAGCAAACAACAAGAATCCGATTCCGGTACTTTGGCTAAAGAAGCGAAGGCCGTTATTTCGCGCCTGAAATCGGATATCGATCCGACTGGCGATGAGTGGAAGCTGTCGGTGCTCGAAACGATTGCCGAGTGGCCCCTTGCGCAGGAAGAGGTCGAAGGTGAACTGCTCGACTATCTGATCGGTGGAGAGGCGTTTGATTGGCGGCTCCTAGCACAGCGACTACTTGGCGAGTGTGGTTCGAAGATCGAGCACGAGGCTGTCTGGGAGTGGCTTTCTGAACCTGTTCTCTTCGGTGGGTTCGAAGAACCGGAGTTCATGCGTGCGGTGGGCGTCGACAAGTTCAGGGCACACCTTTCGTACTTTTACGGTGTGACTGTAGAACAGTCTCTTCTGGCGGCCGTTGAGGAAGAGATCACGCACAGGCGAGTGGCAGCGGGTCGTCCACTGAGTGATCGATCGCTGGAAATGGCTTACGAGACTCTCTACGGCAACACGCGTGACCAGCTGTGGGAAGTGTTCAGGGTGGAGTCCGGAACAAACACAGCACGCGAAGGTTGGCGACATCGAGATGAGCATTCTCTGGCCGCTGAAGACGCCTTCACATACTGGTTATTCAAGCTGAGGATGGAACGATCGGATCCTGCAAAAATCGCCAGCGACACTCGCAAGGGTCTGGCAAAGCTGGAACGAATGCGTCAGAATAACGCTCGTCGCACAATGTTTGTTCAGTCGGAAAAGATGCGAATTCAAACTCGTCCCCGTCGAGGTCAAAAGACGAAGGCGTGAGAAAAACTTGGCATTGCAATAGTTGCAGTTAGCGGCTAGCCTGAATGTGATATAGAAACAGCTTCGACGAGAAGTAGTAGCGAGTTTGCAGGGTCAAAGAGATTCGGTGGTTGGTGTGAACCGGAACCCCCGTGTTCGTGAAGTCGTCTCCGAGCTGGTTAACCGAGTTTCGCGTGATATACGGGATTATTAAGTTTGCCCGGTGGTTCTGTTACAACCAATTGAGTGGTTCACTACCAGTCCCAAGACTGGTAGTGAACAACGAAGGTGGTACCGCGGTCAACCCGTCCTTTGATGAGGCTTTTGTAGCTTCTGATGTGGGTGGGTTTTTTTATTGTCGAAAACCATAAAGCTTCAATCCGAGCAACAATCGCCCCAGCACTGTTGAGTTATGTTTGAGATGTTGGTTTGAACAGGAATTGAAAAAGTGAAGTCGATAGAGTTTGATGATCTTCCAAAGCATTTTGATGTCAACGAGCGCGAGCTGTACTGGCGTGGTAGGTGGAGCGAGCTTGGTGTCGAAAAGCGTGACCCGAACACCCCCCGCGAGAAGTCATTTGTAATCGACTCCCCGCCGCCAACCGTGAGCGGTTCACTGCATATCGGGCATATCTTTTCGTACACACACCAGGACCTTCTTGCTCGATACAAGCGAATGTCGGGATGGAACGTTGCGTATCCGATGGGCTGGGACGACAACGGCCTGCCTACGGAACGCCGAGTGCAGAACTACTTTATGGTTCGGGCCGAACGGAACGTTCCGTTCACCGAAAATCTCGACGTCGAGGCAAGACGAGTTGAGCTGGGACTGAAGAAGAACCAACAGCTCGTAATCAACCGACAGAACTTTATCGACCTGTGCCGCGTCGTTACCGAACTCGATGAAGTCGCATTCAAAGACACGTTCAACCGCATGGGTTATTCGATCGACTGGAGCGACGAGTACGCAACCATCGACGACAAGAGCCGTCGTATCGCGCAGCGCAGTTTCCTGGATCTTCATGAAAAAGGGCACGTATACCAACTCGAATCACCCACCATGTGGGACGTCGATTTCCAGACCGCCGTCGCTCAGGCCGAAGTCGAAGACCGTGAGAAGAGCGGTGCGTACCACGATATCGAGTTTGGTGTGTTCGAGGAGGACACTCCCGTCAAGGGATTTGTGATATCGACCACCCGGCCCGAACTGCTGGCTGCCTGTGTTGGAATCACAGCCCACCCCGGCGATGAAAGATTCAAAGGGCTATTCGGTAAACACGCCGTTACTCCCGGATTCTTTGCAAAAGTCCCGATCTTCCCGAGCACTGCAGCCGACCCCGAAAAAGGGACCGGTATTTTGATGGTCTGTACGTTCGGTGATCAGACCGACGTGGTGTGGTGGCGTGAGGAAGGGCTTGAGCTACGCCAGATCCTAGGACGTAACGGCAGAATCCTCGACCATTCGTTTGGTGGCGATGACGGCTGGGATAGTTTGAGACCGGAAAAGGCGAACGAAAACTACCAGCTAACGGTCGGTAAGCGTTCGCCCTCAGCGAAAGCTATTGTTGTTGAGTTACTGCAGGATCCTGAGAACTCTGCGACCGGAAACGGCGCACCTTTGCAAGGTGAACCGAAACAGATTCAACATCCCGTTAGGTATTACGAAAAGGGTGACAGTCCGCTCGAATACCTGACCACCAGACAGTGGTTCGTGAGGATGCTTGACAAGACGGACCAGATGATCGATATGGGGCGCAAGATCACGTGGCACCCCGAGTTCATGCGTAAGCGCTTCGAGAACTGGACCGAAAACCTGAACGTCGACTGGTGTATTTCCCGCCAGCGCTATTTCGGCGTGCCGATCCCTGTCTGGTACCCACTGGACGATCAGGGTGAGCCGCAGTACGACCAGGTCATTATCGCAACGCCAGACATGCTGCCGATCGACCCCGAGTCTGTTCCGGCACCTGGCTACAGCGAAGATCAACGCGGCGTTGCTGGTGGCTTCGCTGGTGATCCCGACATTTTAGACACATGGTTCACTTCGTCCCTGAGTCCGCAAACGGTGGCGCGCTGGGGCGATGAAGACGATCAGATGAACATGTTGTTCCCGATGGACGTTCGTCCGCAGGGTCACGACATCATTCGAACGTGGGCTTTCTACACGATTGCCAAAGCCATGCTGCACCAAGAGTCTGTACCGTGGCACAACATCAACCTTTCGGGATGGGTGCTCGACCCTGACCGCAAGAAGATGTCGAAATCAAAGGGTAATGTCGTCACGCCCGTTGACACACTCGATAGGTTCGGCGCTGACGCTGTTCGCTACTGGTCGGCATCATTCAAACTTGGCGTGGACGCAACGCATGACGAAGCGATTTTCAAGATCGGCGGCAAGCTGGTCACTAAGCTGTACAACGCCGGAAAGTTTGTACTAGTTCAAACCGCTGGCGAGGGTCCGATTACCAACGAACTCGATCGAGCGTTCATCGCAGAGCTGAAGGAAGTGGTGCGAATTGCGACTCAGTCGTTCGAGAAGTTTGAGTTCTCGGTGGCACTTCAGGAGACAGAAAAATTCTTCTGGGGTGCGTTTACTGACAATTACATTGAGCTGATTAAGAAGCGATCTCGCACCGAAGACGACTCTGAGGGCAGGGCATCGGCCGTGGCAGCACTACGACTCGGACTGAACGTAGTGCTTCGATTGTTCGCTGCTGTGGTGCCGACTATCACTGACGAGGTTTGGAGTTGGGTATTTGCTGAAGAAACCGGAGAGCCCTCGATTCACAAGGCGCCTTGGCCAACCACCGAAGAACTGGATGCAATCGCCGCTCCAGAAATCGCCGGTTCGTTCCCTGCTGCATGTGACGCAATTTCGGCTATCCGCAAAGCCAAGAGTGAGAGCGGAGTTAGCCTAAATCGTGAACTGCTGAGTCTTGTGATCGAAGCGGATGAATCGGGTGAATCTGATCTACGGCTTGTAATCGACGATGTCGCCGCCGCTGGCGGTGCGGAAACGATCAGTTTCGCCCGTGGTGAGCCATCACCTGATTGGCGCTATACAGCACAGATAGAACCAGTTGAAATGCCTGAGAAGTAGAGGGCGTGTACGGCTTGGTCCTCCTCCGCGTGTTGGAGGGGGGTCAGAGGGTGGGAGAGTGCGTTCGACGGCGGATGTTGTTTGAGTTTGCCAACTAGCGCTGCGCGACCCTGCCGTCAGGCCCCTTCACTCCACTCGGGAGATCGTATGTTGGCGGTTGAACGCCTAGTTCTCCGACTTCCAGGTTTCCCACTTGTCGATAGTGAAATCTGGAACGGAGAAGTAGCGGTGTAACGCGCCTTCTTTGGCGCGTACTTCCGCGCACATCTTTGCGACATCACTGGCTTCTTCAACCGGCACTCGTGTCGCACCGTCCGCATCGCAAACAAGTATATCGCCGGGCGCGATTCGCAGACTAGCTACGGTAACTGGAATCTCGTGTTCAAGCATATTGAACGGGCCATGCCCGGGGACTCGCCCGGTTGCCCACAGAGGCAGGCCGGCCTGTTCGATGCCCGGCACGTCACGCGCGTTGCCATCGATTAGCGCGCCGACCGCCCCAAGTGCGATCATTTGGTACGCCATTCCGTCCCCGATGATCGCACCGCGTCTTGCTGGATTGTCGACGTCTTGCTGAACCACAATTACAGGCGCGTTCGCACGGGCTATAGAATCGAAAAAGTCGATGCGGTCAGAGTTAATTTCAGCTGGTTCGTTGAGCGGAGACCACGTTGAAGTGAGGGCGTATCCGACCACCGGTTTCGCACCCGGTGATATATATTCACGGATGCTCGGATCGGTGTAATCATCGTCTTCGTGGATATACCCACGAACGAGAATTCCGGCGTTTTGGACCGTGGCGGAATCGTATTCGGCGAGAGTATCCAGGATCGACTGATCGACAGTTTTCATGTTGGGGGCGGACAACTTATTGGCTACTGTTCGAGAAGAACGATATCGGGTTCGAGTGAAAGTGGAGTGCCGGGGAAGAACTCGCGCCATGGCTCGAACTGTTCGACGAATGTTCGGCCCTCTTCAACAGAACCAATTCCCTTGATCGCACGACCCGGATCGTAGCCGGTGGTTTTCGCCAGTGCTTCGATACCGCGCTTCGTGTTTCGGACGCCGCCGACTGAGAACGAATCGCCATCATCGTTTTCGACGATGAGATCAAACCCGCGTTTTTTCTCTTTCCAGTAAAGCCTCATTTATCCGCCTCGATCCGTGATTGTCTCGGACTAGCAATTCCGATTATTAACGCACACATTCTAAGGGTATTTGCATCGATCTGGACACCGCCAAACTATGGCGAATGGGTTCGAAGCGAAAATCTGGCTTGATTTGGAGACTCTATTGCTTCGAAAGCAATGGCAGTGCTCGGTGAAGAATCGCATGACCGACATCGAGCTTGTCCATCAAAGGCTGTGGTTCGGTACTGCCTTCTGAATCGACGAACGTGACTCTGTTGGTGTCTGTCCCGAAACCACTTCTAGGTTCGCTAACGTCGTTTGCGACCACAAATGCCGCGCCTTTAGGTGCGGCTTTAGCTTGGGCATTGCGTTCGAGGTTGTTCGTTTCCGCGGCAAATGCAACTTTCACCAACTTGCGGCCCTGGGCGAGCGGCATGAAATCCTCGACCTTCGTCAGTTCGAGCGACAATCCACTTGATTCCTTATTCTTGATTTTCTGATCGTAAATCTGGGCGGGTGTGTAGTCGGATATCGCTGCTGCCATGATCAGAAGGTCAGCATCGGTCGACACAGGGATGATCGCATCTCTCATCTCGTCGACTGTTGCGGCTTTAACCACGTTTACCCCGGCTGGATTCGGCAGGTTGGCCGCTGTAACCAATGTTACCGTGGCGCCTCTGTCGCGGGCTGCCTCAGCGATAGCGTATCCCATTTTCCCGGTTGAGCGATTTGAAATGAATCTAACAGGGTCTATCGGTTGTCGTGTGCCACCAGCCGAGACAATAACGTGCCTGCCAGCGTAGTCGCCGCGCCGACCGACAGCTTGACGAACAAGTCCGACCAGGGTTGCAGTGTCGACTAGCCTCCCTTTACCGAGCAAGCCGGACGCCAGGCGTCCGGCTTCAGGACCAGCGACGATCACACCGTCAGCTTCGAGCGTATTCACATTGCGCTGTGTCGGAGGGTTGGCAAACATATCGGCGTCCATCGCGGGTGCAACTATTACCGGTGCCTCTGTTGCCAGCACGGTAGCGGTCAATGGATCGTCGGTGATGCCCAGTGCCAGCTTGGCGATCGTGTTCGCAGTCGCTGGAGCGATCAACACGCAATCCGCTCGTAGAGCGAGGGCTACGTGGTTGATACTCAGTTCCGAGTGTGCTTCCCAGAGCCCGGTAGTCACTGGCCGGTGAGTGAGTGCTTCGAAGGTGGATGCCCCAACAAACTCAGCTGCCGAGGTTGTCATGATCACGTCGACGAACGCCCCGGCCTGCACGAGCTTGCTCGTGATGTCCGCCGCTTTATAGGCGGCTATTGATCCAGTTACGCCTAGAACCACAGTCTTGCCCTCGAGCGGGGGACGTGAAGTCGATTGGATTGAACTGATGGCAGGTGACATGGCAGATAATCAGTCTAAGTCTCAATATTGTTCATCTCGTGAACCATACGAAGACCGACCAGTGTCAGTTCAGGATTCACGTGATTAAATGATTCAGTGTGCTGTGCGATCAAATTGGCGAGTCCGCCCGTTGCAACGACCGTCACATCGTCGGGAGCCTCCGGGTGGAGTTCACCCTTGAATCGCATCAACATACCTTCGATGAGTTCAGTGAAGCCGTATACGAAGCCTGATTGCATCGACGCAACGGTGCTTTTGCCGATTACGCGATCAGGAGCGATCAACTCGACATGGCGCAGTTGCGAGGTGTTGCGGAACATGGCGTCTGCAGCAATTTCCATACCCGGTGCGATGGCCCCACCTATGTAGTCGCCATGGGCCGTAATAGCGTCAAAGACCGTGGCGGTACCGATATCTACGACGACAATCGGGCCCCCGTAAAGTTGATGAGCCGCCACTGCATCCACGATACGAGCAGCCCCAACATCCTGAGTTCGGTCGTAGTGAATTCGGATTCCAGTTCGAATCCCAGGACCAATAACAAGGGGCTCGACATTTGCGAGTGCTGAAAAAGCATCGACGTAGGCTTCGGTGAGCGGTGGAACTACCGAGCAGATGACAACGGCATCGAACGAACCCGGTTCGACATTCTTCGAACGTAGTAGGCCTTGAAGTGCCCATGCGTGTTCGTCGATCGTGCGAGTTTCGCGGGTCGCCAATCGCCATGTGGCGGTCAATTCCTGATCGTCAAAAGCACCGATCGTGATGTTCGTGTTGCCGATATCGACGGCAAGAAGAGAAGTCACTGTTTCCCAAGTATAAGAGCGTTGCATGGGAAAACACGGGCGTTTACACGCGAACGGGTGTATTCAGCGTTGAATCCCTGCGAGAGTTCAGTTGGGGTTGTTTTGCACGTGATCCCGGAAAAACGATCCGAGTCGATCTGACAGGTCGCTCGCTCTCATCCCTGTTTCGCCGAGTTCCCTTCTGGCAACATCGGCTGCATAGCCGTGTATGAACACCCCGAGCGACGCCATTTCGAATAGATCATCAGGTTGCTGGGCTAGAAGACCGCCGACCAGCCCGGCCAGCACGTCGCCACTTCCGCCCTTCGCCAATCCCGAATTCACCCACGGTGAGACGTTCAACCGACCGTCTGGTGATGCAATGAGCGTCGCTGAACCCTTCAGTACCACCACTCTGTTGAATTTTCTGGCGGTTTCGAGCGCTGCTGTTTTGCGATCTTGCTGAATTTCTTGCGTCGATATGCCCATCAACCGACTCATCTCACCCAGGTGGGGTGTGAGTACAGCGGGATTCTCGAATCGTTCCCACCACTGGTGAGACTTCGAAAGGATGTTCAGTGCGTCCGCATCGAGAACCACTGGGTTTGCCTGGTCTAGTTGCGAAAGGAGGATGGAGAGGAACTCAGCGGTATTCGCGTTGTCTCCCAGGCCTGGACCGATCGTTAAAGAGTTTGAACGTTCCGATAGCTCCAGAGCGATTTGCGATGCTTTCGATGGGGCAATCTTGCCATCTTGCGCAACCGGGAGAGATCGATACATCGCTTCCGGGACATCTCCAGCTATTTGACGGTACGCCGGCTCAGGTGTGGCAACAAACGTCAATCCAACTCCCGAGCGGGTTGCCGCGTCGGTCGCCATCGTTACAGCTCCTAAATACTCTTGTGAACCGCCGATTATCAGCGCTGAACCAAACGTTCCCTTGTGGCCATCAGCAGGGCGTCTTGGGTGGATTAACGCTGCCAGTTCAACCGTTAGCAGTTCAGTTTCGACCTGTGAATCGATGTCACGTGGAATGCCGATGTCGAGAACCACAACTTCACCAGTAACTGATGGATCCGCTGAAATAGCGGGACCGAGTTTCGGGTATCCGAGCATCAGTGTTTGATCAGCCGGCAGTCCGGCGTTGTCGAAAGTACCGGTGTCGGAGTTCAGGCCTGTCGGTAGATCGAGCGCAACGACTGGGACTTCTGATTCCAGAGTTACGAACAGCAGTGATGAGAGGGGTTCTGTGATTGGTCGAGAAGAGCCAATGCCAAGTACGGCGTCGATAACTGCGTCGGTGGTTTCGAGCTTCTGTTGAAGGAAATGAAGACCGTCATCTGAGAGACCGTCGACTACCGAAACTCCAGCCTGCTCGGCTTGATTGCGCTTAGGGTCCGGTGAATTACGAACCGCACACAAAACGGCAGTCACACTTGCTCCCCATGCGGCCAGATGACGACCCACAACAAAACCATCCGCTCCGTTGTTCCCCGGCCCGATCAGGATCACGATTCGCTTGGTAAACGCACCGCTACTTTTTTCGAAATCTGTATGGACAATTTTGGCCACTGCAAGTCCGGCGTTTTCCATCAGTTCGTCGAGCGAAATTCCAGCATCGCCGCTGGCACGTTCGATGGCGCGCATCTGGTCGGCACTTACTAGTTTCATGGCTTCCAGGCGTCGTCTCGCGCCTCGCCCACTGCAGATGCTGTTGCGAGCTGACGGGAGTGCGAAAGGCTCAATGCAATTCGGGTGATCCCCATTTTCTCGGCTCTCGCCTTAGCCGGACCGTGGAGAACGATTTCCGGCGGGCCGCCTCGTTTGCGGGTGACTTCTATCGACTTCCACGGCACGCCTCGCACCCCGGTTCCAAGTAGTTTCATAACCGCTTCTTTCGCGGCGAAGCGGCTTGCGAGTTGGTGGGCACGGCCGCGGGCGTAGCGCTGTTCGCCTTCAGTGAACACCTTGCTGAGGAAGCGCGTGGGATAGCGTTCCAGTACTCCGGCAACTCGGGGGATCTCGATTAAATCGATCCCTGTGTAGATCATACGGGAAGTGTCTCCAGTGCCGACTCGTGTACCAGCCGTATGCCGATCAACGAGCGAAGTCCAAGTAATATCTCAAATATTACTTGTAAAGAGAAATCTCGGTTACGATTTATTCTTTCTAGTAATTACGAATTTCGACACGCACATCAAATCGACTGTGGGGCCAGATTAAAGTGACAGCGAGAATTATCGATGGCAAGCAAGTAGCGTCAAAGGTCCACGAAGAAGTCGCAGCCGGAGTAGCTGAATTCAGCAAAAAACATTGCAGAGTTCCCGGGCTTACTGTAGTCCTGATTGGAGACGATCCGGGCTCACATTCCTACGTGAAAGGAAAAGAACGAGCGTGCGAGAAAGTTGGGATTCGAACCGAGACTATCCTGCATGACGCCACGATCACCCAAGAAGAGTTGCTTGTGATTATCGAAACATTGAATGGTGATCCGGAAGTTAATGGAATTCTCGTCCAGCTTCCGCTACCGGAGCACCTCGATGAGGATGAGGTTATCCATGCGATAGATCCGATGAAGGATGTCGATGGGCTTCACCCTGAAAATGCCGGCTTGCTTTTGCTAGGGCAGCCTAGATTTGCTCCTGCAACCCCTCTCGGCGTGCAGCGAATGCTAGTCGAAGAGAATGTTGATATGAACGGCGCGCGAGTCGTAATCGTTGGCCGTAGCAAACTTGTTGGCATGCCGTTAACTGTTCTTTTACTTCAGAAAGGGATTGGAGCGAATTCGACAGTGACTGTCTGTCACACGGGAACGAAAGATATGGCGGCTGAGACTCGCCGAGCCGATATTTTGATTGCTGCTGCGGGATTCCCTGGGATGATAAGCGCGGATATGGTGAAGCCTGGAGCGATAGTGATCGATGTGGGTGTTTCCCGTGTTGACGACCCGACGCGAAAACTCGGATATCGTCTGACCGGTGATGTCGACTTTGCCGACGCATCTCAAGTTGCTTCAGCTATTACCCATGTACCCGGAGGCGTGGGGCCAATGACGATTTCGATGCTTCTTGTAAACGTGTTGCAAGCGGCAAATCTGGCCGCAGTAAACTAGGATCACAGCCGAATAGTCGAATTATTGGGTGTAGAATGAGCCTTTCGACGCCCTCACCAGTAAGATGTATTATGCGTTTTATCCAGTGTCGAATTTACGACTGTTCGCATCTGATTAATTAATGGCAAGCTCCACTAAATCCGGGTCAAAATCCTCACGGAAATCTGCAAAGTTGTCGAAAAACGGCAAAAGCGGTGCCGCAGGGCTGGATGAAAGTGATGTAGCAAACAAGACAGACCAGTTAGAACTTTTCAGGCAGATGTACCTCATTCGCCAGTTTGAGCTTGCATGCGGCGAGAATTATTCAAACGGTCTGATTCGAGGATTCCTTCACCTATACATCGGTCAGGAAGCCACCGGGGGTGGAGCCATTTCGACTCTTCGCGAGGATGACTATGTTGTCAGCCACTATCGGGATCACGGACACGCACTAG
>CAYTAO010000057.1:15029-16095 GCA_964435915.1 uncultured Dehalococcoidales bacterium | reverse complement strand
CGAGCTGGAGACGTGGTTCGAGGACGTCGAATCTGAACGACAGGCGATAGTTGAGTAGGTGTGGTTCGCTGCGCTACGCCGAACTCGCTCAGCATGAGCTAAGTCAGGGCGGCATTTGGTTGCCTGCCCCGCCATGTCATGCTGAACTTGATTCAGTATCGTTCACAAAAACGCCTGGTCTGTCGATTTAGCTGAGTGTAATCGGCTCGGCTATCAGGCGTGATTTCCGATCGCAAGAGATTCAAACTCCGCTAAAAGTCCAGATATGGCTCGGAGTCAACCTGAGCGAAGTCAGTGGGAGGGTATTTTGCCATCACATCTAGATCGATATCAGCACCCCATCCCGGACCACTCGGCACTGTGGCATAGCCGTCGGAGATATCGATCGGGCTTGTCAGAAGTTCCTGGTAACGATCAATGAACGAAACAAATATCTCCTGCATGAAGGCATTTGGGATGCTCATGTCGAGATGCAAACTTGCGAGTGTGGAGATCGGACCGTTGGAGTTGTGTGGAGCGACCGGGACATAGTAGGTCTCCGCCATATTCGCAATTTTGCGAATCTCAGAGAATCCCCCGCAGTGACAAATATCAGGCTGGATCATCCGGACGGTGTTCGTCGCCAGTAGTGGACGAAATTCCCAGCGGTTGTAGAGTTGCTCGCCAGTAGCGACCGGAACGTTTACTGATCGAGCGAACTCCGCCATCGCCTCGATATTATCGTAGAGAATTGGCTCTTCCATCCACGCGATGTTGAATTGCTCTAACTGCTGAGCAACTCGACCTGCGCTCCACGGGTCGAGTCGAGCACGTACGTCGATACCGATCTCCATGTCGGGCCCGACCGCATCCCTGACCGCCCTTACAAGCTCACCCCCAAGTTGAATTCTCTGGGGTGTGATTGTTTGGGGTCCGCCGAACGGATAAAACTTCAGCGCCGTCCAGCCTGCATCTCTGAGACGGAGAGCTGCCTCGGCATGAAGTTGTGGTGATGCCTGTCTCGCAATTGTTTCTGAGGGAACACCAGATACCGGTTCGGTGAGATCTTCGAACCATACGTTGGCGT
>CAYTAO010000057.1:1453-15019 GCA_964435915.1 uncultured Dehalococcoidales bacterium | reverse complement strand
TGGCGTAGATCCGCACTCTGTCGCGATGCATACCTCCTGCCAACTCCCAAACCGGTATCTCGAGGGATTTTGCTTTCAAGTCCCACAGTGCGAGATCGATCGCTGAAATCGCCGACATCGAGACCGGGCCGCCAGCCCATGTGACCCGTCTATAAAGTGATGACCAGATCCAGTCGATTCGGAACGGATCCTTGCCTTCAAGGAACTTGCCGAAATCGAGTATTTCGGCTTCAAGCGCTGCGTCTTTGTACTGGAGTGACCCCTCACCCCAGCCTGAAATACCAGAGTCGGTATCTATTCGCACAAATAGCCAGTTCGTGCCGGCAGTCTTGTGCACCGGTGTGGCCATTCGAAACACTTTTACATCGGTGATCTTCAAGCTGTTCTCTAACCGTTTCTATTGCTTATCGCTGTTCGTTGCATCTATGAACCGACTAACCACCTGCTGTCATGAACTGTATGCAGACCGCTGCCGGCACTTTAATTTCAGAGCCAGTCGGTGTCAGGGTGCCGTCACCATTTCTCTTGAAAGTAACGATGTTGTCGGTATCTTGATTCTCGGCGATTAGGAATTTTCCGTCGGGCGTAATCGCAAAATTACGTGGAGTCTTACCAAGTGTTGATTGGCGATCAACGTAGGTCATTTTCCCTGTCGACTGATCTACCGAATAGATGACTATCGAATGGTGACCACGGTTGGAACAGTAGACAAACTTTCCGTCGGGGGATACGTGGATATCCGCGGTTGTGTTGTGGCCTTCCCAGGATTCGGGCAGAGTTGGAACGGTCTGTTTCGGGGTGATGGCCCCGTTGCTGGCGAGGTCGTACACGGTGATTGTGTTGCCAAGTTCGTTGTTCACATACACGTACTTGCCGTTTGGGTGGAATGTGAAGTGCCTTGGACCCTCGCCGGCAACCTCATCAACTGATGCTGGGGATGACGGTGAAAGCTTGGCGTTTTCTACGTCGATATCGTAGGTAAGGACTTTGTCCATTCCCAGATCGCATACGTAGGCATGAGTGTTTGAATCGTCGATATTCACGGAGTGAGCGTGTGCATGATCTTGGCGTTTTTCGTTTACGGATGATCCTTCGTGCTGAATGAACTCCGAAAGTTGAGCTAACGATCCATCGTCGTTAAGCGGCAGGGCCGCAACGCTGCCGCCACCGTAGTTGGTGACGATCACAAGTGAATCGGTCGAGTCGACCATCAAGTGGCAAGGGCCGGGGCCGCCTGTCGACTGCTGATTGATCCTGGTCAACACACCTGTGCTGGCATTCACGCTATACGCCGTTATCACGCCCGAGCCGTCGAAACTCTCGGTTTCGCTCACAGCGTAGAGATGCTCGTTAGATGGATCGAGTCCGACCCACGACGGATTTTCGAGTCCGGTAGCTACCGAAACCTGTGTGAGTTCTCCGGTTTCACCGTTGAGACGGAGCGTGTAAACACCCTCGCTTCCCATTGACGTGTACGTTCCGACAAATGCAAATAGATCGTTGGACATTGAAAGGTTCTCCTGCGGCCAGCCAGTTCGTGGCGGATTGATGTTAGTCGTTGATAATCAAATCTGGGTCAATTTCGCCCATTTATTTCACTGTTCGCAGGTTTTTTATTTTTACATCTGTGACAGTTAAGTTGCCGGTCAATCAAAACTCCTGTTGGTCTGTCGGAAGTTGGCAAATCATACAACCGCTTTCGTTTGTGCATGGGCGTTTTACAGATTGCAAAGCACGCGTACACTGCGGTTCTCGAATAAATCGCCACAGTCTCTATACAGGTGCGGCAATCAGCACGAGGGCCACATGACGGGAAACAACAGCTCCGCAGAAGAAACAGTCGATATTCTGGTTATTGGAGCCGGAGCATCGGGAGGAGCAGCCACTGCCTGGCTATCCGAAGCCGGGTTCAAGGTGAAGTGCCTCGAGCAGGGTTACTGGCAGGATCCGTCCAAGTATGCGTCGGCGTCTCCGGATTACGAATTCGAGATGATGACCAACTGGTCCATAGACCCGAACATACGACAACGAGACGAGGATTATCCGGTCAATGACTCAGAATCACCTGTGACACCCGTGATGTTCAACGGCGTAGGCGGTAGCACCATTCTGTGGTCAGCCCACACACCACGGTTCCACCCTTCCGATTTCCGGGTGAAGACGCTCGATGGTGTGGCTGACGACTGGCCGATCACTTATGACGAGCTCGAAGAGTTCTATGACCTGAACGATGAGGTCATGGGGTGTTCAGGGATTAACGGTGACCCAGCGAATCCGCCACGAAGTCCAAGGCAAATGCCACCCCTGCCTCTGGGAACGGACGGCAAGAAGCTGATTAGCGGATTCGAAAAACTCGGCTGGCACTGGTGGCCTTCAGATAGCTACATCAACTCGCAACCCTACGGCGAAGGGCGAGATGCCTGTAACTTCTGTGGCCACATTAATATGGGTTGCTACCAGAGGGCCAAATCTAGCACGGATCTGAATTACTGGCCGCGCGCTCTTAGAAGCGGTGCTGAGATCGAGACCGGCGCGCGCGTACGCAGGATTACCACTGATAATTCGGGGCGCGCCACAGGAGCGGATTACGTCGATTCGAAGGGTAATGAGCGGCATCAGGATGCGCTTGCTGTGATCATGGCAGCAAATGGTATCGGTACTCCCAGACTCCTTTTGAACTCCACTTCAGACAGTTTTCCGGACGGGCTTGCAAATTCCACCGGTCTCGTCGGCAAAAATCTGATGTTCCACCCGTTTGCAATGATCGCAGGGACTTTTCCAGAAAAGATGAAGACATGGCAAGGCCCGCTCTCAAATTTTGCGTTCAGCCAGGAGTTCTATGAAACCGATAAGAGCCGTGGATTTGTTCGTGGTTATACCTACCAGTTCCAACGAAGCCTTGGACCGGCGTGGATTGCAAAGGGTGGATTCAGAGATCCAGTTCCGTGGGGCAAAGATCATCATGCTGTGCTGGAAAAACGACTCGGTAGTGTGATGGCGATGGCGGTAATTGGCGAGGATTTACCTGAACACCACAACACGGTTGATCTCGACCCAGAGCTGGTCGATTCGGACGGGATACCCGCACCTCGAATACGGTACACCCTGAGCAAGAATTCACGTGACCAGCTTAATCACGCGATAGCGAACGCAAAAAAGGCGCTCGAGGCCGCTGGTGCATCTGACATTTTCGTTGACCCGATGATGCGGCAGTCTGGCTGGCACCTGATGGGCACTGCGCGTATGGGCGATGACCCAGCCAAATCTGTAGTTAATAAGTGGGGGCAGTCACACGATGTCGACAACCTGTTCATCGTTGACGGCAGTGTTTTTGTAACTGGCGCAGCAGTAAACCCGACTCCAACTATTCAGGCACTTGCACTGAGAACTGCTGACTACATTATTACTAATCGACAGGACTTAAAGGGTTAATCTCATGACAACGGATGCAAGAAGAAGTTCGGTTAACGAAGAGTTGTTGGTTGCGATTCTCGATCGATTGATTCCCGCCGTCGATGATTTACCATCGGCGGGTCAGATGGGTCTGACATCAGAGATAGTCCGGCTGGCGGCTCAACAAGCTCGGTTCAACCACATATTTGGGAGCGCAATCGATGCATTCGGCACGGTGAACCCAACATTCACCTCATCAAACAGCGATCAGCAAGATGATGCGATCCGAACATTCGAATCAGCAAACCCTGAACTGTTTGGAGCCCTGTTGAGCATCGCTTACATCGTCTATTACAAAGATTCGAGGGTTCACGCACGAATCGGTTGGCAAGGGCGCACTCCACAGCCAGATGGAAATGACATGGAACCCTGGGACGAGTCGGTGCTCGAAACAATACGCAATAGGAAGCCATTCTGGCGCAGTGCGGACTAAATATTCGCCCAAAATAATGTTTTTCTTACATCGAGCATGTGAGTGCATTAATCCTAATTAGTTTTTTGGGCTTACATCATTATGACCACACATGAACACAATCTCGACCGCACAGCAGACGTCCTAATTATTGGTGCTGGTGCCTCCGGTGCAGCAGTCGCCGCATCACTTTCCGAGGCAGGCTTCGATGTTGTCTGCATCGAACAAGGCCACTGGCAAGTTCCATCCAAGTACCCCACAGTCGAACCTGACTACGAGTTGAGGCAAATGAGCTCGTGGTCGATCAATCCGAACAAGCGCAAGCTCCCTGAGGATTATCCGGTAAACGTCGAAGACTCGGCGATCGAACCCGTGATGTTCAACGGTGTCGGCGGAAGTACGATCTTGTGGGCAGCGCACACACCCCGGCTTCACCCATCCGATTTCCGGGTTAAAACGTTGGACGGCGTCGCTGACGATTGGCCTATTTCCTATGAAGATCTGGAGCCGTGGTACGACCTGAACGACCATGTCATGGGCTGTGCCGGTATCGCAGGAGATCCGGCTAATCCGCCTCGTTCTGAACGGCAGATGCCTCCGATCCCAATCGGCAGGGACGGAGAGATGCTCGCAGGAGCGTTTGATCGACTCGGCTGGCACTGGTGGCCATCCGATAATTATGTAAACTCAACCCGCTATGGCGAAGGACGAGATGCCTGCAACTTTTGCGGTCACAACATTATGGGTTGTTACACGCAAGCAAAGTCTTCGACCGATCTGAACTACTGGCCACGAGCGATCGACCAGGGAGCAGAGCTTGTGACCGGTGCCCGGGTTCGTGAGATAACGACGGACTCGATCGGTAGGGCGACCGGTGTGAACTACTTGGATGCTGAGGGCAATGACCAGCATCGCTCCGCTCGGGCAGTGGTGGTGGCGGCCAACGGAGTTGGAACACCTCGCATGCTGCTTCTCTCCGAATCTGACAAGCACCCACATGGTCTGGCGAACTCCTCAGGGCTGGTCGGGAAGAACCTGATGTTCCATGTGTACGCCGGGGTTACCGGAGTTTTTCCGAACCACGAGGGACGTTGGATGGGTCCGGCTGCAAACATGCTTATTTCGCAGGAATTCTACGAGACAGATCCTGACAGGGGTTTTGTTCGCGGCTACTCATATCAAACTGGCCGGGGCCAGGGTCCTGGATCTACAGCTCGAGGTGGTGTTCCGTGGGGCGCAAATCATCATGCGCAGATGCGGCGCCGATTTGGCAACACTGTAGGGCTTGGCGTCATTGGTGATGATCTGCCCGAGGAACACAATACTGTCACGCTAGATAAACACTTGACCGACAGTTCTGGTCTTCCGGCGCCGAAAATTACTTACAAAGTCAGTAAAAATTCACGAGCGCTGTTGGATCACGCTCTAGTACAGGGACAGAAGGTGTTGGAGGAGGCAGGTGCTGAGGAAATCTTAGTCAATCGATTTTCACGAGAGGCCGGTTGGCATCTCATGGGGACGGCTCGCATGGGAGACGACCCAGAGCGATCCGTGGTCGACAGTAATGGTCAATCGCACGATATCGATAACTTGTTCATCGTAGATGGAAGTGTGTTCGTCACCGGTGGTGCTGTGAATCCAACTCCCACCCTCCAGGCGATCGCCCTGCGCACAGCTGACTACATCACCAACGACCGGCAGGATCTGAAATCCTGATGACATTCAATCCCGACATCAATCTTTTAACCGCCGCTCTGGACCGCGTCATCCCGCCTGTGGACGAACTGGCCGGGGCCGGCGAGATGGGTCTGACGGAAGTAGTCATCGACCGATCTCGTGCCGATGATCGATTCTGGGATGCGCTATCCACCGTGTTAAACGCGCTTCCATCCCCAGACGACTTCCTAAATCTGAACGGAGATGGACAGGATGGTGCGATCAGGGCTGCGGAAAAATCCCACCCCGACGCATTCAAATTGTGGCTGGACGTTGTATACACGATCTACTACATGCAACCTGAGGTGCACCTGTGGTTGAGTTGGCATGGACGTCCTCCGCAACCGGAGGGAAACGTAATGCCACCGTGGGACGAGTCCATTCTCAGTGTGATCCGCAAGCGCGAACCGTTCTGGCGACAGGTCTAGCAACCGAGGCCTGTCTGACAGTCCAATCCGCCATACAGCAGCTGATTCGACTGTCAGTGCCAGAGTGACAACTGCCCTAGCTTATTATCTGTTCAATCGTCTGCTGATCTGCACCATTGAATCAAAAGCGTGTAGGAAACCTGATCGAAAACTTGTTGATACCAAAGAAGTCATCGACGAACAAGAATCCACATAATTCGTCTGTCACTGATCTCGACAGTCGGTGCGATATTCTAATCTTTTGAGTAACATCTCCTCTCGAAATAGGACGTTTCAGCCAGAGCGAGGAAAATCGAGTGGATCCCGTAATACGTAATGAACAAGGAAGCTCTAACCCCATACTCGGTCCTGATGATGGTGTTTCTAGTTACGTGATGCTCTACGTAAAACATGCACCGGGCGAGGCTAGTCCCGATCACACGCATGAATGGGAACATCAAGCGTTCATCACCGAAGGCACAGGCATCCTTGTGTGCGGCGGCAAGGAATACCCGATCACAGTGGGGGACGCGGTTCTGGTACCGGGTGGTATACGACATCAATTCATCAACACAGGTGATGTGCCGATGAACCGGGTAACAGTCAACCCAATCGAATCTACACAGGACACTATCAGACAGGTGTAAATCGGTTCTCTCCGGATACATCCCCGTCCTAATAAAACAACTTAAACGTCAAACCGTCCGCACACCTGAGTCAAACCGGTATGTTTGAAGGTGATCTGCCTGTACACAGGGTACGTTTGGATCGCAGGCTAATTGTTCAGGTATTGATGAATCTCATTAGCAATGCGCATAAATACTCACCGGACCACACCACGATAACGACGGAAAACCAGATCAAAGGCAATAACCTTCAGGTCGCTGTATTTGACCAGAGTATTGGAATCTCGGTAGACGATCAGGCTAGGCTGTTAACCAAGTTCTTACGAGTAGACAACGAAGCCACTCGTCCAGTTGAAGACACGGTTCTGGGCCTGCTGATCACAAAGGGAATCAACGAAACGTCCGGCGGCACAATCTCCTTGCAGAGTGAGATTGTTCAGGGCACTCGATTTATCTTGACGATGCCGACTGAGATGCCGAAATCAGTCACCGAAATCAAGTTGGCTTCTTCGCCAACGTCCGTCGCCAAACCGTTCAAACAGCCGCGATAGGTCTCGATACTTTTTCAACCGACGACCGACTGTAGCTCAGCCCTTCACGCTTAACAGGCTGATTTCGCCGTTTTCGACCGTGTACACGTGGGTCGCAATTGTTTCAACAATCGCTGGGTCGTGGCTGGCGCAGATTATGGTGCCGTCGTAATCGCTCAGTGCACCGAGAAGTTCTCGTCTGGTTGCCGCATCGAGGTGGTTTGTCGGCTCGTCCAGGAGCAGCACATTGTTGGGCTGTACGAGGAATTTCGCCAGCGCAACTCGGCTTTTCTCACCACCTGACAACATTTTGATCGACTTGTACACGTCGTCTGAAGAAAACAGGAATCGACCGAGAATACCTCGGAGTGCACCATCGGGCTGATCCTCCGCAGACTCTCGAACGGCTTCTAGAACGGTAGATTCGAGGTTCAGAGATTCGTCCTGATGCTGAGCGTAGTAGCCACGGCTGGCTCTTTCAGCCCAGAGAACGTCGCCTTCTGATGGCTCCACTTCGCCGGCGAGAATCCTGAGGAAAGTACTCTTGCCGCCGCCGTTGTGCCCAATCAGAGCAATCTTCTGACCTCTTTCGACCTCCAGCGACACGTCTAGCAGCACCGGGGAGTCCTCCCAGTCGTGAGATATAGAGTTAGCATCTAAAACTTTGCGCTCGACCCTCCCGGTCGACTTGATCTGGAACTTTGTCGACTTCGAACTAATCATCCGTTCGACCCGATCCATCCGGTCTAGCGCCTTAATCCGGCTTTGTACCTGTCGCGCTTTTGTTGCTTTGGATCGGAACCGGTCAATAAACTCTTCCTGTCGAGCGATTTCTCGTGCCTGTCGATCCGCCTGAGCATCCAGTTGATCCTGCCGCGTCTGCTTACCGCGCTGGTAGTCAGTGAAGCTCCCGGGATACGACTCCACATGCCCGTGTTCGAAATCCAGAATCCGAGTCGCCACTTTCTGAAGGAAATCACCGTCGTGGGTAACCATGAGCACTGCACCCGGGTAGTCGGCGAGCTCCTGGGCTAGCCAGTTTTTCGAGGCGGTATCCAGGTGGTTCGTCGGTTCGTCCAGCAGTAAATGATCATCTCGACGAAGCAGTATTTTCGCGAGTGAAATCCGCATGCGCCAACCACCCGAAAAGTCACCGCACGGCTTATCTATGTCAGCTGACAAAAAGCCCAACCCTTTAGTCACTCGGGCAATGAACGCGTCGACACTGTTCCCGCCAAGCGTTTTGAATCGACGGTGCGAATCGTCCAGTTCTGGAACTAGGTATTCGGCACCATTTTCATCAAATATCAGGGCATTTTCTATCTCGGAAATTCTTTGACGCAGAGTGTCCAGTTCCGGCAGAGCCGACCACATCTCGTCACCCAATACCTTGTCGAGATCGACATCTGACTCCTGATGAAGAAACGCCAGTTCTCCTCCGGAGATGTTTACGGTACCTGAAGTCGTTGGTTCGTCACCTGCGATCATTTTCAGGAGAGTGGTTTTACCGGCACCGTTTGGACCAACGATACCGACTTTCTCACCGGATGACACAGTGAATGAGACGGTCGAGAGTAGGTCTCGGCCGCCAAAAGATTTGGTCAGATTTGCGACGACAATCATTTAACGAATGAGGTTGAACCGTGGGAACTGGCTAGCTATTGAATCTAATGTATGAATTAAGTGTCTCAAACTCACCAAAGGAATTGGAACCGGTTTTAGTTACTGGCTATTTAAGTCTATCTTCTAGTTGTTAGCTTCGATCGGAGATTCATCACCTTCGTTAATCTCCGATCACATGTCGTCGCTTGTTATCCGCACGTTTGCTCTGGATTCTTCAACAGCACCGAAATCTTGTTCAAGTTTTTGGGTCATACAGATTGACCAACGGCTCATTCATTTGCAGATCCGAAGTTATGTGTCAGTGCTTAAAGGAAGAAGACCGGGCAGTTACCCGGTCTTCTTCTTTGTTTAACTAATGACTGCCCCTCGATCGTGCGGAGCCATAGCATCGTATTTAGTAGCTTGACTTGCCGCCTCGCCTTGCCGATTCGGCCCAGGCTTCAGCCAGGGTCTCGACTGTGACGTTCCCCGACCGTGCGACGCTGATAACGGCGTCTTCCTGATCAGCGAGAGCCTCAGCGGCGGCTGGGAGCCGTTCCGCTGCATCAAGCGGGATCTGGATGACTCCGTGAAGATCAGCGGCGATCAGATCACATGGTTGAACATAAACTCCACCGACGTCGACAGGTACGTTGTACGCTAGGCCGTGAACGTATCCGTGCGAAACTAGAACCTCTTTCGCCCAGAAGGGGAAGCCCATCTCTTCTGCTTCCTTGAGGTCGCGTACGCCACCGTCCGTCACAACTCCGACGCAATCAAGCCCAAGAGCGATGTTGCCCTGTATTTCGCCCCAGTAGGAGCCAACTGTTGCCGGATAATCAAGGTCATGGAAAACGATCATGCGAGGTGATGGGACATCCAGAATTGCCTGATAGTAGTCGGTTCGTTCAAGAGCCCTAGGGGATTTTTGCCGTGTGGATATTACCCCCGTGACGGCATAGCCGACGAAGGTTTCGGTTACTGGAGACTGCGACTTAATTTCCGGTCGCATGAAGCCTTCTGTACGAGGCATTATGTCCATCAACTCAAGTGCATTGGCGATGGTCGGAGTATCGATTTTCCTGAGTTGAGCGAGCAGTTCTTCAGACAGTGGGCCAGTCGTGGCACCCATAGTCGGGCTCCCTTGGTGTATTCAGTTTCGGAGTGGAGCAACAATTGATCATGTTGCGGTAAGAATAGTACCTGTAAACCATGTACATGAAACGGTTTCTACAAAATATTTAAGGCAACAAAAAAGCCCAGTTGTAGCATCTGATCTCTTTACTGATGACTGACGATCCTCTAAAAGACTGCTACGTTCCAATCGACTCGACGACGACTCTTGGCTCGCGCGATAGCGTCCTTGAGATTTCTTTCGTTCCCGTGAGTATTCTGGAACACCTGAGTCGCTCGACGCTTCGTAGTCTTGGCTTTATCACGTTCGATTTTGTTTCCGGCAAATCGGAAGGCGTCCACAGCCTGGAAATATTTATGGGTGCACGTCCGACTGTAATTGGCTTGTAGTGAAGCATTGGCACCTTCTGACTGAATGTTCTCGATCTAGTTCTGTTCTAAGTGATTTCATAATCGTCACTGGTGATTCGGTCTACACAATAGATACCGCCCCTACGTGTCCCTACGTGATTCCGATAGCCCGAACTGGTAAATACCTTAAGCACACTCGAGCGGCGCACACCTATCCGTTTCGGGCCGTTTTGCGCAGTCCAATTGGAGCGCTGGTTCTGGACGGCCAATTCACCAACGTTTGACACCCGTTGTTCATACAAACTCTTCACGTTAGGTTTTGTAGTCGCGTTGTGATAGGACTAGAATCTCCACGCCGGGCACAACAATGATTCGTGGCACACCCGGCCAATGTCCTGGCAACAGCCAAGTCAGACCCTACGCACATACGGAGATTATTGAATGAACGGAACCGAGTTCATCGCCCAGATCCTCAAACAGGAGGGCGTAAACGAAATGACCTGCTTCCCGAGCAACGCGCTTATTGAAGCAGCTGCAAAAGAAGGTATTCGGCCTGTGATGTTCAGGCACGAACGTGGTGCGATTATGGCCGCTGACGGCTACAGCCGGATGAACGACGGCCAGAAGTTCGGTGTTGTTGCTATGCAGCACGCCGCTGGCGCAGAAAACTCGTTGGGTGGATTGTCGCAGGCGTTCGGTGACAACGTACCGATTCTGGTGCTCCCAGGCGGATATCCGCTAGCGGACAGGCAGGTGCGTCCTAATTTCTCGGCGACCGAGAACTGGAAAGGCGTCGTTAAGTCGGCCGAGTCGATCGACTCACCTTCACAGATCAAAGATGTGATGCGCAGGGCGTTCCATGCCCTGAGGAACGGTAACGGTGGACCCGTTGTAGTTGAGATGACTCTCGATATTTGTGCAATGGAAGTTCCGGAAGACGCACTTGGCTACAGTTCTCCAGTTGTAAGCAAATCGGTTCCTTCGAAAACCGACATTCAGGACGCAGTGAAAGCACTTCTTTCCGCATCGCGACCCATGATCTGGGCAGGTGCAGGTGTGCTCGCAGCTGGGGCAACTGTTGAACTGGCTGAGTTTGCCGAACTGACCGATATACCGGTTTTCACAACGATGGAAGGTAAGTCGGCATACGACGAACGGCTTCCTCTGTCACTGGGTGCTGGTAGTGGTGCTACTACAGGGCCTGCATGGGAGTGGATCAGCGGGAGTGACGTAGTTATTGCTCTTGGTAGCAGCCTCACCGCCAACGGCTATACACAAAGGGTTCCTGGAGGGAAGTCTTCGGTAATCCACAACACGATAAATCCTGATGACATCAACAAGTCCTTCCCCTCCGATATCGGTCTTGTCGGCGATGCAAAACTGACTTTGGCTGCACTGATTGAAGAGGTTAAGGCTCAGATAGGTGAGGGTGGACGAGATACAGGTGTGCAAGCCCTTATCGCGGACAGTAAAGCTAAGTGGATGGCCGAGTGGGCCCCGCTGCTGAATTCTAACGATAACCCCCTGAATCCATATCGAGTTATTCACGAAATAAACAAAAATCTTGATCATGACAACAGTGTCGTCACTCACGATGCAGGTGGCCCGCGGGACTCCATGGTGCCGTTCTACGTTGCCACAACCCCTCACAGTTACGTTGGATGGGGCAAGACGACTCACCTTGGTTTCGGCATCCCTCTCATGATTGGGGCAAAACTCGCCGATCCCAGCAAGTTCTGCCTGAACTACATGGGTGACGGTGCTTGGGGCATGTCTGGCACTGACACTGCAGCGGCGGCCAAGATGGGTCTTCCTATCACTACGGTGCTCCTGAATAACGGTGGTATGGCCACATACCCGGGTGGATTCCCGACTGCGCAGGATCGCTACAGCGTTTCGCACATGGAGGGTGACTACGCCATGATCACCGAAGGTATGGGCGGTGTCGGAATCCATGTCTCTTCGCCTGAAGAAATGGGTGCTGCGATTCTCAAGGCTCGTCAGTTGAACGATGAGGGTAGAACAGTGCTGATCGACGTAAAGTCCAACTTCGAATCTCGCAAGTCGTACCACCGTCGATAGCCATCAGAGTAACTGCCTGAAGGTACTATTGGGGTCTTCGCTATAGCCTAACTCTCTACTGAATAATACGCCTGAACAGGTTGCTACAAACAGTGCCGTCTGAGTGTGATCACTCAGGCGGCTCTATTGTTTAAGTCCGTCCATGCTTGTGTGAAATCAGACCTGCTTCTCCGTGTGCCCTCCGAAGTTGACATTCCGCTATTTTCTCTAAACTCTCAAAATAATTTTCTTTCTTCTTGAACCGTTTTACGAAAGGAGGTTGCCCTTCCGGAAAGAAGGGAGACAGGACACTTGTGCAGTGTTGTCATCCTGAACTCGATTCACGAACATGATCATTCACCAATCAGATTACGATCCATTTTATTTGCGCGATTGAGATAATCCAGTTCAGCATGACAGTGGCGATCATTGGGAGTAACTACGGACTCGACTTGCAACTGGTATGGTTCGCCAATTCCCACTGTATGAATCTGCACAGGAGTCCGAAATTGGCGTCAATTAAATCTGAGGAAAATATTTCGGCAGAAATGCGGGACGGAACTGTCCTCAAGGCCGATGTATATCGTCCAGATGATGACGGCAGACACCCTGTTTTACTTTTACGTACGCCCTACTGGAAGCTAAATCCGCGCTATATAAAAACAGCTCGAAACCTTGCTGAACATGGCTACACAGTCATCTGCCAGGACATGCGTGGGCGATACGACTCAGGCGGTGAATTCCTGTGGCAATTCATGGACAACTCGCTAATCGGTGACGCTGAAGACGGCTATGACACGGTCGAGTGGGCGTCGACACTTGCGTCATCCGACGGTCAAGTCGGCACTTGGGGTCACTCGTACGATGGCTGGACTTCCTGGCGAATGGCTGAGCTTCAGCCACCCTCGCTAAAGGCGATCCACGCGAGCGGGATGGGTACTGATTCTCTTGAAATGAACTTCGGCATCTTCGAGACGGGTCGAAGACTAGAGTGGACTTACATGATGGCCGCCGACATGCGTCGCAGGTCTGGCGTAAAACATGGACCGCATTCGCCAGTGGATGCTGTGAAGCAGTGGCGAGCGATCGAGCGTGGAAAATGGATCTGGTTCCTGCCGTTAGAAAATATTCCTGACGAACCTTTCTCGACTCTCACACCACAGTTAAAGGCGTTTTATCGGGAGCAGAACGTTGAAATGTGGCACTTCAAAAAGATTCACCCGAAGGTGAACATTCCAGCCTCGATGTTCACGGGGTGGTGGGACCGGCTTATT
>CAYTAO010000057.1:0-1443 GCA_964435915.1 uncultured Dehalococcoidales bacterium | reverse complement strand
GGCACGGTCAATCAGTACTCCGGGCTTGAAGCGAATGGTCCGGAGCATCTTCGTGGCAAGCACAGGCTCGTGGTCGGGCCCTGGTCCCACATGATGACGACGCTGAATCGTGATCTGGGGCCAACGGACTACGGTCCACAGGCGGAAGAAACATGGGAGAACCTTATTCTCAGATGGTACGACTACCATTTCAAGGGAATCGATAACGGGGTCGGCACCGAGCCCGGAGTCAAGCTATTTATCCTCGGTGCAAACGAGTGGACGTTCGAGGACGAATGGCCAGTAAAACGTGCCGAAACTGTTCCGTATTATCTTCACAGTGACGGATCGGCAAACACACCGTTTGGCAATGGATCGCTGTCCCACGATCAACCCTTGTCTGAACACCCCGACCAGTATTCGTACGACCCGCACGATCCCGTGATGAGCGTAATGGACATCGATGCCCAAGCGATGCCACGAGACCAGAGTCCTTTAGACGGACGTCTAGATGTTGTCGTTTATCAGACAGAGCCGTATGAATCGCGAAATCGGTTCGTCGGACCCGTCGAACTCGAACTTTGGGCAGCCTCGGATGCCCTCGCCACCGACTGGACCGCCAAGCTAGTTCTCGTCGATGATAAAGGCGTGGCGGTAAACCTTACTTACGGAATAATCAGGGCGCGGTTCCGCTCGGGTTTCGATCAGGAAGAATTGCTTGATCCAGATGTGCCGACAAAGTACACCATCAAGATGAATCCTGTTGGCATCGAGATGCAGCCGGGTCAGCGCTTACGTTTGGATATATCGAGTTCTGATTTTCCAAATTTCGACAGGAACCACAATACTGGTAAGGATTTCTGGGCCGATAGCGAGCTTAAAACTGCCAGACAGACGATATTCCACGATGCGGAAATGCCATCTCGCCTGCTGATGCCGTTACTACCTAAAGGCTAGCGATCAGGTACTGGCAAATGCAATTCCTGAGATGTCATCGGCGTTCTTGGCGATATCATCGAACGAAGTGTAATTCGTCTGCCACAGCTGCGAGTATAGGCCCGTCGAGCTGACCAGATCGTCGTGAGTACCGCTTTCGGCAATCTCACCATGAACAACGATTATTTTGTTTGCATTCCTGATGGTCGACAGCCGGTGAGCAATTACCAATGCTGTTCTTCCCTCAAGCAGTTTCTTCAGGGCATCTTGAATAATTCGCTCGGTGTAGCTGTCGATATTGGCTGTTGCCTCATCGAGTACCAGAATTTTGGGATCAGATACGAGCGCACGTGCGAAACTCAATAATTGCCTCTGCCCAACCGACAGGTTAGAACCGCGTTGTTCAAGAATCGTGTCGTATCCGTCTTCGAGTTCCATAACAAAGTCGTGAGCCCCGATGACTTTGCACGCTGCCACAACCTCTTCACGCGTTGCGTAAGACGTGTTATATCGGACATTTTCCAGAAC